>JAJDEJ010000021.1 GCA_029259815.1 Planctomycetaceae bacterium
CCAACGCCCAGCCCCCGAAAGTCAACCAGCATGCCCCATCATAATCCGAATCAAACCCCGGCCTCCCACGGCCACCGTTCGCCAACGCACGCCATAAACACACATTAACCACAACCCAGGAACGCTTGTTCAAGGTCTAGTACATTGGAAAAGCGGTCATTCAGGAATATCGACATGGTCGACTGGGCGAAAATTGAGCGACGTTACGGATCACTCGTCTGGTGTACGGTCACGTCCCTGTTGAATGAGGCAGATGCTCGAGATTGCTATCAAGAGACGTTTCTCGCCGCACTGAAAGAATCTCGCCGAAATCCAGTCAGAAAATGGCCGTCACTGCTTAGAAGGATCGCGACTCAGCGTGCGATTGATCGGCTCCGTACTTTGAAGCGTCAAGGTTGTTACACAACGACTCCAACCGATGTTGATCAATTGCACGATCCAGAACCAAACCCAAGCAAGTGTGCAGAGGCTGCCGAGCTGATGGAAGCACTCAAGCAGGCACTGACTGAGCTGCCCGCTCTTCAAGCTGAGATTTTCTGGCTACGGTCAGTTGAAGACCTCAGCTACAGCGACATCGCCGAGCAACAGGGGGTGACAACCACGCATGTTGGTGTCGTCCTTCACAGAGCACGCGCCTCTCTCAAGGAACGATTGAAACAGTTCCACTTCCTTTTCACCTGAACTGCTGGAGGTCTTCATGACATCTGACAACGAAATGAAAGAGATCGCGATTTTGGATCAAGCTGTATCAGCTTTCCGTCGCAATCGTTCAGAAACCCAACCACCTCTCGACCTATCGGAGAGCGTTGTCAACGAGTTAGAGCATCTGAGTAGTGTGTCACAGCCACTCGCCCATCATCGCGTTCACACTTCTGGCCGATGGGTGGGCATGATCGCAAGTGTGGCTGCGATGATGTTTCTTGGCGTCTGCTTGTGGCTCGGCGTCAGTGGGCATGCCAGTCTGGCGGCTGAGGTGATTGATGCAGTGAGTCAAGTGAAAACCGTGACCTATGAGATGATTCACTCCATGGAGGGAGAACCCGATCAGTTGACAAAGGTCATGGTCGCTGGTCCAGGTCGATATCGTGCAGAGCTTCCAAGTGGTGAAGTGTTGATTGTCGACACCAGTCAGGAACGACAGTTTCGATTGTTTCCTGAAGAGAAGCGAGCGACTCTGCGATCTGCGTTCCCCACTGACGCAATGTCGGTCGGAGAATCGGACCGGCTGTTGCCTTTGAAGTCGCTTCCCATGATGAGCCAGTTCAAGACAACAGAATTGCCGAGTCGAGTGATCGATAACCAGAAGACGGTCGGATTTGTGTGCAACGAGGGACCTTATGTCGACCTGAAGGTCTGGGTCGATCCCGATACACTGCTCCCCGTACGGATGGAGTCCGCTTCCAAGGATGCCTCAACGGGCAAGCCGGTTCATGAGGTGACCCAGAACATTGTCTATAACGACGACCTCGACGAGACCCTGTTCAACGTCGCAGCACCATCGGATTACCAAGTCGATTCTGTCCTCGCATCAAGCTCAACAGCGGAGCCAAATACATTTCCAATCGTTCCCAATGAAGGAGTTGGCTCCCTTCACTTTGGAATGAAGGAATCGGAAGTCATCGAGACGCTTGGCAAACCGATCAACCGAAAACCAGCCCCCAAAGGGCAGCTGTTGGAATACGGTGCACATGGGCTGCACCTTGAGATAAGCAGCGATGAAGGGTTGCGTGTGATCCATTGCATCAGTCAAGCCTCATACGGATTCAATGTCCGGTCATTCGCTGGGAAAACTGACAAAGGCGTTGGAGTGGGTTCCTCGATTCAACAGATCAGAGCCGCATATGGAAAGCCGGTTCAGGAGTACCACAATCAAAACGCAGGTCTCATGTCTTACATCAGTCCGGTTGTGACCTTCCAGTTCATTGATGATGTTGTCTGCGAGGTGACCCTTCTCAAACCTGGTAAAGCGGAATAGAGAGCCGGTTGCCCCCGTTTTGCGACGCATCGTGTGCCACGGCTGTGTCAGCCGTGCTGATGAAGGGTGAGGGTTGATTGAGGTAGGAACGCTGAATGTCGGGAGTGCGCCTTCCACGCAATCGCACTGTCGGGACGGCAGTGGCACACGTCAGCACAAAACGAAAACACCCCTGACCCGAAAGTTCGGATCAGGGGTGTGGTTCTTGGTATTGCCCTACAGTTCGATGGACTCCACCTCTTGGACGAAGCGTGACGCGTCGTCTTCGAGGAAGGCTGAGACCACATTGAACACGGCGTCGTTGAAGCCGCCGATGTTCAGGATGTCGTCTCGGTCGGGTGCCTGGGTCGTGTCGTAGGGTTGGATGTCGATACAGACCAGCTTCGGTCGGCATCCGCCGGTTTGTGCCTGCGGCTGCAGTCGAGTTTGGTTTGCGACGAATCGCTGCCACTCGGGCAGCACGCCGGCCTCGCGGAGTGGGATCGAACAGTCGGTTCCGCCGCCGCCGAACAGGGCTGCCACGTCCGTCACCGGCGGTATGATGTGGAGGCTGGGCCTGCCTTCGCACGTCGCCTAAATCTGAGAAACCCCGTTGGCGAGTGAACCGGCACTGCCGGACACCGCATCGTGCTCGTTGCACCCCGACCACGCCAGCCGGTTGCTGACATTTGCGCGCGGGCGTGCTTCGGCGCGAGCTTGTACGCGCGGCCACCCGCCTCGTTGACGGCATCCGCTCGCGCGAATCCCCGCTTGACGCTGGAGAAGAGAGTTGTGTTCGCCATTTGTCACCTCGCAATGCGACGTGTCGCCGCAAAACGATATGAATGGAAGCAGACCGACGAAGGATGAATCAGAGTTTTCTACGGCGTGATGCAAAGTTTGACGGCTCGCTGCCTCGGTCGATGATGGACGTGTGCTTTGTGTCGCTTGCGGTTTCGCAGTCTTCTCGACTTTTGATGTCGCTGCGAAACGGCAAGCCTTGTGATGAGACCCAACGAAGTGTCGCCAAGACATCGTGCCATGTGGCACACCGGTTCAAGGTGTGATGGAGTCCTGACCGGCAGTTGGGCTGCTGAGAAAGATACGCGCGGGCAGAGTTGGTTCACGCGATTCTGCTCTGACTCAAAACTCGCCGACGGGGACTCCGTCGCTGTGTTGGGCGAGGTGGCGGAGGACGTCGGGATTGAGGTTGTCGCTGAGGTATCGCACGGACGAATCGGCGAAGCCGGCCATGAAGCCACCGGGGTGATTGCTGGAGAACGCGGAGATGTGAGTCGTCTGATTAGGCAACGAGTTCAACGGGACCGGTTCGTCTTGTCCGACTGTGCTGAGGACGAGTGACGCGGGGCCTTCCAGGAGATCGGGATGCTCGGAGACACCGGCGGGGCGAAAGGCACCGGGGATGGCGGCGTACCAGGTGGCGTGGGCGTCGATGGGCGGTTGGTCTTCGCTGAGGATGTATTGTGATTTTCTCTCGCCAATGATGATCGTGTTGGAGGCTCCGTCATGAATGGCGTAGAGGGGCACGTGACTGTTGCGGTAGAGGATGCCCGGTCCGGGGGGAGCACCCGGCTGTGTCGTCAGGCTACCATAGCCATAACAGCCAACGTAACTGGCTGCCGCAAGAACCACGATCTGTGTTCCGGTATCGACCTCAAACGCGACGTCACCTCCCCTCGTGGGACAGAGCCATGCGGGGATGACGATACTCGCTGTCCCGAAATTTGCTTGGCCTGTTGGTTCGAGATTGGGGTCGATCAGTGAGGCCAAGTTCACCTGATCCATATAGTCGAGAATCAGACTCCCCCAAGCGTAACCGCTCCTTGTCTCTTGATCAGCATCGTCCGTCGGCTCCACATCTCCCGAGATGTACCCCGGCGGGAATGTGTTGAACACGTCGTGGTAGTTGGCGAGGGCCAAATTGATCTGCTTGAGATTGTTTTGGCACTGCGTCCGCCGGGCAGCCGCTTGCGCTCGCAGAATGGCCGGGAGCAGGAGGGCCATCAGCACACCAACGATGACAAAACAGACAAGCAACTCGGGAACCGTGAAGCCTCGCCGCTGCTGTTGCCCAGCTGGTGAGTGATCGCGAGGCGGCCCAGACTCTTCTCCGATTATGGGAAACCACATTGCTTTTATCACCTTTGGTTGTCACTCATGCGAACATCGCCGCTTGCCCAATCTGGGGTAACCAATCAGGCGACATTTCTTGACCTATCATGGATTGGCGGATAAAAGTAAACCCTATGCGCTGTGGCACCTGTGTCCACAGAGCCATTTCAGTTCTCCATAGAAAGGCTTGAACACGATCGACGCAAACTATCGGCTGAACGAACAAATCCGACTCACTCCGGTTCGAGTCGTCGACCCGGAAGGTGAGATGCTGGGAGTCATCCCCACGGAGGAAGCCCTGAGCATCGCTCAGGAGGCTGGTCTTGATCTCGTGGAGGTTGCACCGAACGAACGTCCCCCGGTGTGCCGCATCCTTGACTACGGCAAGTTCAAGTACGAACAGAAGAAAAAACAGGCAAAAAACACCAAGACCCACCAGGTCCAGATGAAAGAGATTCGGCTCAGGCCGAAGACGGGCGACCACGACATCCAATTCAAGATGAAACGGGCCCGCGGATTCCTCGGAGATCGCGACAAGGTCAAGCTCAACGTGTTCTTCCGTGGTCGCGAGAATGCCCACCACAACCGGGGGCGGGAGATTCTGGAGGGCATCATTGCCGATCTGGATGACATCGCCAAGGTCGAGAAGCCGCCGGGGATGGAAGGTGGCCGCAACATGACGGCTGTGTTGTCCCCCAAATAGTGTGTCGACGGGGACGCTCGTCGTTTTCGCTCTCTGGATATTCAGTGAGGGGGAAAGGTCGTTGCGAAAACGGCGGGTGGACCCTCCGCAGTGGGAGCCCGCGCGGAGGGTCCACCCGTCTTTTTCGGCTGTGGCCGTCTGAGACGATTGTCCGTTGCATCGGCCGAAAAAGACGAGCGTCCCCGACGAGTGACTTTGTAGGGTGGAAATGGTCGCTCCTTTCCCGCTATACTTCGACGCTTTCCCCGATGACACTCGGCGGCTCGTTCTACGACCGCTGATTCGATTGAAATAGAGTCCAACCAATGCCTAAGCAAAAGACCCACAAGGGAATGAAAAAGCGGTTCAAAGTGACCGCCACCGGGAAGGTCAAGCACCGTAGCGCAAATCGCGGTCATATCCTGGGCAAAAAGACGGGTGAGCGGAAACGCCGCCTGCGAGGTGACGGGATCATTGACGGGCAGGAAGCGATCAACATCGCGGACGGGTTGCGGCCCTGCATGTAGTTCGTCGCAAGCATTTCACACAGCAGAGATTCACACACGCCGCCGATCGAGTTTCGGTCGGCCGATTGATCGAGGAAGACCATGAGAGTCAGTAGTGGAGTCCCGAGGCACCGGTCGAAGAAGCGGTGGTTCAAGGCGGCGAAGGGCAATGTTGGTGGTCGGAGCAAACTGCTGCGAACCGTCAAGGAAACAGTCGTCAAAGGACGGGCGTATGCTTATCGCGACCGCCGCGTTCGCAAACGCGAGTTCCGCGCGTTGTGGATCACGCGCATCACGGCTGCCTGTCGCGCTCATGGCCTGCGTTACTCCCAGTTCATTCATGGGCTCAAGCTGTCCGGGATCGAACTCGACCGCAAGTCGCTGAGCGAATTGGCGATTCACGAGCCGCCTGTCTTCGATGAAATTGTCGACATCGCAAAAGCCGCGCTGGACGGGAACGCTTGACTGATTGCGATTGGGTTGGGAGGGCGACGCTCCCGCGGAGCCGCAAGCGGACAGGCAAGCGACGATTACCAGAAGGGGTTTGCGGTGGTCGACTCCCGCAGGATGCCTCTCTTGTATGTTGATTCGGGTATCTCACGGCGCGGCTCGGCAGGAGCCTCGCCCTCCCATGTATCTCGCAGGGTGCATTGATGGACGCTGCCGCTCAGCTCGCCGAGTATGAACAGGCGGCGCTCGCTGCGATTGCAGCTGCTACCGATGCCGACGGCATCGAAGCGGTCCGCATCGAATATCTCGGCAAGAAGCAGGGTCGGCTGAAGGATCTGCAAAAACTACTCGGCCAAGTCACCGCTGAAGAACGCCCCGTCATCGGCAAGCAGTTCAACGAGGTCAAGAACCGCGTCAGTGCGGCTCTCGAAGCTCGTCAGTCGGAACTGGAGAAGCCGACAGCCGAAGTCGAGGGCATCGACGTCACCCTGCCCGGCACGCCGTTGCGACTCGGCAAGCGACATCCGCTCACGCAGACGATCGACGAATTCAAGTCGATCATGGCCCGGCTCGGGTTCGCGACGGTCGATGGCCCCGAGATCGAAGACGAGCACCACAACTTCGAGGCGCTCAACATCCCCGCCATCCACCCGGCACGTGATCCCCTGGATAATTTCTATCTGGCGACCGCGGAAAAATCGTCGGGCGGTCCCCTGCTCCTCAGGTCGCAGACATCGACGGTACAGATCCGCGTGATGGAACGGACACCGCCGCCCGTGCGGATCGTGTCGCTGGGCCGCGTCTACCGGCCGGACACGATCGACGCGACGCACTCCTGCATGTTCCATCAGATGGAGGGTCTGTGGGTCGAGGAAGGTGTCACGCTGGCCCATCTCAAGTCGGTCCTGCGCGCCTTCATGACGGCCTATCTGGGCGACGACGTCCACATCCGCTTCCGCCCGTCGTTCTTCCCCTTCACCGAACCGTCGGTCGAAGCCGACATGAGTTGGCGTGATGACTGGCTGGAGATCGGCGGTGCGGGCATGGTCGACCCCAACGTGCTCAAGGCGGTCGGCTACGATCCCGAGAAGGTGACCGGCTTCGCCTTCGGTCTGGGGATCGAACGCTTCTGCATGCAACGCCACGGCATCACCGACATCCGCCGCTTCTACGAGAACGACGTGCGGTTCCTGCAGCAGTTCTGAGTACGACGGACATCGAACTTTGACTTATCAATCGGGCTCACGGTAGGCTGGGGTATCTCAAGTCTAGGAGGCAGGCATGCACGTTGAGCTTTCTCAGTCCGCCAAGGCGATCGTGGATCAACAGATTGCGAGTGGCGATTTCGACACGCCCGATGATGTCGTGGAACAGGCAATCGGGTTCTTCGCGGTGCATGGTCCCGGCAGTCTCGTCTGCATCGACCCGCAGACAGGTGAGGAAATCAGTCCCATCACCTTGGCTGCGATCATTCAGGAAGGACTTGACGATGAGTCCGCCGGACGCATCCGCCCTCTAGACGTTGCTGACATCAAGCAGCGCGGACGAGATCGTCTTGCCGGACGGACGCGTTCGCAATGAGTGAGGTCAACCTCACGTCTGCAGCGCAACGGGATCTTGATGACATCTGGGATTACATTGCAGTCAACAATCCCGATGCGGCGGATCGTGTTCTCGACAAGATTGACACTCTCGCCCACCAACTGGCCAAGCTGCCAAATTTGGGGACACGGTGCGATGAGTTGAGCGAAGGGCTTCGACAGTTCCCCGTTCGGCCATTTGAGTATGTCCTGTTCTACCGTCCAACTGACGAAGGGATTCGACTCATCCGCATCTTGCACGGTCGTCGAGACCTTTCTTCTGTCTTTGTTGATGAGCCGGTCGAAGGCTGAATTCTCGGTAGCCCACGGTTGCCAGACCGTCAATACCCATGTCCACCGTCTGGCGACGGTGGGCTACGAATGCATCTCCGACCCATCATGTCGTTGAGTTGGCGTGGGACTCTGCATCTGAGATAACTCAGTGTCTGGGCACGGCACTTCCACAGTGAATCGTTAGTAGATTCGAGGTGAGACATGCGTTGGCGTAGTCGGGAACGGAGTACAAATGTTGAGGACCGTCGTGGGATGCGGCCGAAGGCTGCAATGGGGGGCGGCATCGGCATCCTCGGCCTTGTGTTGCTGTTCATCTTATCGGGGGGTGACCTCGGCAAGATGTTCGGCCTGATGCAGCAACAGCAACGTCAGGGACAAGCCCAGCAACAACAGCCGGTCAACGAGCCACTGACCCAACAGGAGAAAGACTGGGGCGAGATGGTGAGCGTCGTCCTCAAGGACACGGAAGTCGTCTGGGGGAACCTGCTCCCTCAACTCCCCGGTCACCTGGCAACCCAGTACCGGGAGCCCAAACTCGTCTTGTTCAAGGAGGCGACGCAGTCCGGCTGCGGGTTTGCCAGTGCACAGACGGGTCCGTTCTATTGTCCCGCCGACCAGAACGTTTACATCGATCTTGGCTTTTTCACTCAGATGCAGGAACAGTTGAAGGCTCCTGGCGACTTTGCGCAGGCGTACGTGGTCGCTCACGAAGTCGGCCACCACGTACAGAACTTGTTAGGACTGACCGAACTTGTCCACAGCAAGAACGGACGTGTTCCGAAGGAAGAGTACAATCAGTTGTCCGTGAGACTCGAACTCCAAGCGGACTACCTCGCGGGCGTCTGGGCGAATCACGCGGAACGCAACTGGAGTATTCTCGAAGAGGGCGACATTGAAGAGGCCATCACCGCTGCTCAAGCGATCGGCGACGACCGACTCCAGAAGCAGGCCCAGGGGTACGTCGTCCCGGAGAACTTCACCCACGGCACTTCCAAGCAACGAATGCGATGGTTCTACGAAGGGCTCAAGACGGGCGACGCCAGCCAACTCATGCAGCTGTTCGACATGCCGTACAGCCAGTTGTGATCGTGCTGGGACGTGAGACCTCCAGATGTCTGGTTGTCAATTTTCCGAGCCGGCACTCATCATGTCATTCCCGCGCAGGCGGGAATCCAGACGGCATTGAACATGAGATCACACTCGGACAGCACTTCCGTGTTCACTGGATTCCCACCCCGCGCCTTCGCGGGGGCAGGACTCTGCGCGGGAATGACGGGTCCCGCGACAGACAAGTCAGACTGCAGTCGACTGGCCGATATCGGATTCCGTGTGTGGTGATCGTAACAGATCGGCCACGTTCACGCTCGTGTCGTAAGCGTGTCGCAGGAAGCTGTCGTTCGAGGTGTTCTCTAACAACCGCCGGACGAGATAGGCCATGCCGGGGATCGCCTGACCGAAGGGCATGTAGACGCGGACGCGGTGACCAAGTTCAGAGAAGAGCCGTTGTTGCTCCTCGGCCATGCCGTAGAGCATCTGGATTTCCCACGCCTGTTGTGGCACACCGAGCACTCTCGCCCAGGCGATGGCGTGCGACAGGCTTCGTAGATTGTGCGATGCGATCGCAGGGCGGAGCCATTCGTGGTTTCGCATGAGGAATTCGGTCTGCTCCTCGAAGTTGGCGTCCGACTCCCACTTCTGCTGATAGACCGGGCAGGGCCAGCCTCGATACTCAGCAACAACCGTCTCGTAATCCCAGTAGGCTCCCTTGACCAGCCGCACCCAAGCCGGAGTGCCTCGCTCCTTGACCCAACTCAGCAAATTCTCCAGATCGTCGTGAGCTTCGGGGAGGTACGCCTGCACGACGATGCCACAGTCGGGCCAGTCGCGGAACTCGTCCTCGGTGAAGACCTCCTGGAAGATTCGCAGCGTGAGATCCTTGTAAGCGTAGTGCTCCATATCGATGTTGACGAATGCATCGTGCTCTCGCGCTGCACGCAGGATAGGACGCAGGCGTTCCTTCACGCGCGTGGAGGTGCCTTCCGGATCGATCGGTTTGAACTGGCTGTCCAGCGCCGACAGCTTGAGCGAGACGTTGCAGCGTGGGATCCAGCCGACGTCGTCCCGGTCAAGCGTTGTATTCTCCGGCCAGTCGTTCACTAAGGGTGCGAGGCCAGTGATCAAGTCGAGATATTGCTGTTGATAGGCGTCCGCTTCGGTCTCGCTGACAACCGCTTCACCAAGCAGGTCGAGTGTGAATGCGAGCCCCTGCTTCCGCAGCCGGGCGACTGATTGCAGCACTTCCTCGACCGACTCACCCGCGATGAACCTCTCGGCCATCTTGCGGGCATTCGTGCGGGCATTGAGGGCGAGTGCCTTGCCCAGCAGCGAGTTGGGCGTCGATACGTCGAGTCCCAATCTGGCAGCCAGCGGCAACTGAGTCCGTACCTCTTCAAAGTACTCCTGCAGATGCCGCGTGACAGACTCATGCGACCGCAGCATCGGCAAGACGTCGACAAAGCGGAACATCTGCACCTTCACCGACTCGTCCTGCATGGCCCATTCGAGAATATGGTCGAGCCACCATCGCCGCTCAAAGACACTCGGGCGGCGGCGTTCGAGATGGTCCCACATCTCGCGACCGATCCGCTGCGTCTCTTCCTCGACCTGCTTCTGCATTCCTTGCTCGTCGCTGCTCGCCACAACCATCGCCTCCTGCCACGTCTTCACGTCTGTTGATGAGTCCGGCCAAGAGCATAGCAGTCGCTGCTGTGATTGGCACTCTCAAGAACGGCAGGTAACATCAAACTCGATGAGCCGTCCACCAACGATCGTTCACTCCTGGCCCGGTGAGTATGAACAGCCAACCCGACTTTGATCTTGTCTCGGCAAATCGCTTGTTTGCTGCCCATTGCTTCAACTCGGCGTGGGAGTTCATCGATCGTACCGATCGGACCACCGAGGACGATGAGCAGATGATCCGTGCGGCCCATGCTTCGTTGTGGCACTGGACACAGAAGCCTGTCCATCCCGCACAGATGCATGTCAGCGGTTGGCCTTGCAACGACGGAGCCTTTGACCGACGATATCCAGTCATTCGAGTCACCCTCTGTGACATGGTTCACAGTCACCGAACTGTCAGTTCGACTATCCTTCAAGGCATCATGCCCTTCACTCACTTCTCAGGAGCAGACACATGACCCATCAAGACGACTTGCAACCCGCTGGAACGCCCGAAGATCAACCCACCATGGAACTCCTGGAGGGAGCCGAATCGGCAGCTCCATCGCAACGCTCAATTCCGGGTCGGCTGCTTCGGGGCTCACTCTACGGCGTGCTACTCCTCTCAGCGTCCGCCTTATTGGCAATCAGCGCCGTTCCTGAACTCGCCAACTACGCGACGTTCATTCCTGATACGAAAGCGGGTTATCAGTGCAGTTCGCAGTCAGGCTCCTGCTCGGCCATGAATGTGGCGGCCCTCCAGGGCTCTCCCTGTTGCCCGAACTCGGAAGCCGCTGTCGCCTCGGCGAGCGGTTGCTCCAGTAGTTGTGACAAGTCCGAGTTGTTGGCAAGCGTTGCCGCTGGGTTGAAATCCTGCTGTGCACACGAGAGTCTGGAGACCGATGTCCAAGTCGTCGACGAGGCTCCGGCCCAGACGCTGCTCACCGACGAGCAACTCGCGCTCCTCCCCGAAGGTGAAGTCCTCGACTGACGCGGAGCCGGCTCATCGGGAAAGTGACGATCGACGCCATGCGTCGATCGTCAGGCAGATCAGCAAAGGGCCGAACTCGGCCCAACTGATCACAAAGTCAAAGAACGAGCCACCGGAGTACCGAGACCCGAGCGGTCCAGGTGATTCGGGCCAATGAGCGACGAACCAGAATCGCAGGTAGTACGTCATCACGACACCCGCGACCCACAGCCACACTCGGCTGCGGGCGAAAGGAATCAGAGGAAGTGCCCATGTCCAATACCACGGGTTCTGCGTCGGCGAGAGCAGCCAGAACCACGCGAGTGTGAGGAAGGCGGCTTCCAAGAACTGCATCTCCAAAGCCCCGGCGTCTTCAGGACGGCGGGTCGTTTCCTGAGACAACATCAGTCGCGCACACCACGTTAGCACCAGTAATCCGAAGACGCACAGTGTCGTCGCACGTGCCAGCAGAAAGGCACCCGTCTCCGCATCCACTCCACACGTTGACGCGACCGTCTGCGCGATCCACTGTCTCGCACTGTGTGGCAGGATGACGAACCACGGTGTTTGATCGCGAGGTTCCTCATTCGCCGGGTTGAGATTCTCCGACAAGAGCAGGAACAGAAATTCATTCATCTTCCAGCCGATCAGGAACGCACGGAGGCCGCTCGGTTGTGTCTCCGGATCATCAGTCTCTGTTGGCAACGGCGGTGCGACCGTTCCTTCGCTGTCAACGAGTGTCGGTAACGGTGGCAGGCCGTCTTGATGATCAAGCCGTGCGGCCCCGTCGCGAGATGGCTCTCTCTCTAAAGTCCAAATCATCGGTGCAAGCGCAATCGCACTGACGACGACCAGTGCGCCCGTCGCCAACAATGCACGCCGCCATCCATCCCGGCGGACAATCATGGCGAAACACAACGGCGTCAAAATGAGGGGGTACAACTTCGCACCGACGCCGAGTCCCAGCACAGCCATCCCCCAAAGTGCTCGTCGACTCGTCGTGAGCAACAACCAGATGCCCAGAGTCGTGAGGAACACGGCGATCGCATCGAGATGGCTGCTGTTGGCAAATTCCTTCATCACCAACGGACACCACGCATAAGCCGCGCACCACCCAACCGGCATTCCGACCCGCCTGAGGATTCCGATCATCGCCAGCAGTATCCCCAGATCGAACAGTACAATCAGACTTTTCATGACGAGCAGATGAGCAGACACACTCGCCCCTCGCGGCGTCAGCGCGGCTGAAAGTGCAAACACCGCTTGACTGACAGGCGGATAGGGAGTCGTCAGTTCGCCATAATGCACTGTGCGGATGATCTGTCCCAGCGCAGGGTCACTCCTCTGTGCTTCGACGAGATCCCACAACTGCGGATCGACGTGTGACCCATCGGAGCCTCCCCTTGCTTGATCAGCAGCGGTGATGATCTGCTGAGGGCTGAAGCGATAGGGGCTGACGAGTGCCTGAGAGACATGACCGTCCCACACGTAGCGGTAGAGGTCGATCTCCTGAATCGGCGTCGTCGGCAGCAACACAAATCGGAAAGCGACTGCGAACAGGACAATCACAAGAAGCACCGGCTTAACACTCGTGACGCAAACTGCAAGTCGCACCGCTGTGAGATACAATCCGAACAGGACCACAAACAGTCCAAAGAACATCAAATGCGGACGCTCCGCCGACGGCACATCCAGTGAGAAACGGGCACTCAGCACAGCGATCACAACGTACAGTGCCCACGAGATGACACCAATCGCGATCAGTTTGAGTAACGACTGTCGCTCGACGCTCGAAAGTCCGTCAGGGGATTTGGTCATGACGTGGTACGGTCGTGCTTCCGTGGGATCGCCGTCACTCACGGGTGGCACGCCCTGACGTCAGGAAGGGCGTGGCACATGGTTCTGGAGTCGTCAACCCATTGCTCCGCGCCCACCACGCCCATTCCGTTGGTCTGGGCGTGCCACCCGAGAACGATCCGACGTTGATGGTGTGTCGAACACATCCAACGTTTTGAAACAAACGGCTCTGCGGAACAGCCCATACCGGGCGATGAGAGACAGGATCTTCCACCCTGCCCGAACGGTGCCGGAGAGGGTGCCACTGATCTTACTCACCCCCACCCGCCGCCGATAAGGCACCGGCACCTCACAATACGACAGCCCCTGTTGCAACGCCTTGAGTTGCATCTCGACCGTCCAGCCGAAGTTGCGATCGACCATCCCCAAGCGTTTGAGAGCCGCGTAGTCGATCGCACGAAATGGACCCAAGTCCGTGTAACGTCCGCCGAACAGCACCCGCATCAACCAGCAGGCGAATTGATTGCCATACAGACTCTGCGGCGGCATGGCTCCCGGCTCCCGTTCGCCCAGCAGACGCGACCCGAGCACGAAGTCGGACTCGCCACGCAGAACCGGCCCGACAATCTCCGGCAGCAGGTCCGGGTGATCGCTGAAGTCTGCATCGATAAAGGCAACGACCTGCGGCGGCGGATGTCCGTCGGCGATGAGATCTTCGATGTGAGCGAGTCCTCGCAGGCAGGCGGCTCCATACCCACGTGCAGGCTCACAGACAACGACCGCCCCGCCCTGCTTCGCCACCTCGGCAGTGCGATCGTGCGAGCCATTGTCTACGACGATCACGCACCCGACGCGCGGCAGGTCACGCAACACGAGCGGGAGTGACCGCTCCTCATTCAGTGCCGGAATGACGACCATCACATCGCCGAGAATGGTCCCGGCGACAGGACGTGACGATCGTTGATCCAGCACGTGTGACATTGACCAATCTCAACTCGCTATCGTGATCCCGAACCTCCTGGAGGCGAGGACGGATACGTGGGTGTCGGCGTGAATGATTCGGATCCACCATACGATGGCTCCGAGGAAAAACCAGTCGCTGGCGCATATTGTGCCGGACTGCTGCCGCACGATCCATTCGAACAACTGTTGCAGGAACTGCAATGCCCGCCGGCTCCGTAGCCGCGACAGCCAACAACCAGACTGCACATCAACAGCCCTAACGCAAGCAACCCCAATGAAATACGGTTCATAATCTCATCCTTGAGTGAATTGGTCGATGCTGACCATGTGGCGACCGGTTCCATCCGGCAATAACGTTCCAAACTCATCATCGGCCAAATCGGCCCCGCCGTCTGTGAGAGGGGATACAGTCGGAGCATAACGCTCAAAGTAGCTGAACTCGCAAGAGTTCAGACCGAGAGTCATTGTCTCAGAATCCGGCTGAATTCTTGCGAATCCAGCTACGAGTACTGCTCAGGTCGTGTACTCAGAATTCAGCCGCACGTACTCAGTACTGAAGTCAGTTGTCCAGAAGCGAACAGACGAGTCTCCGCGGGTGAATGTCAGTTCGAGATGCACCTCACCGGTTGCCATCGCGGCTGAGACAGCCGCTGCGTCATAGTCGACAAGCGTGCCTGACTCGTACAACGATGTGCCGTTCACCATGAGCGAACACTCCTGTTCTGCGAAGTCGATGCCGGCATAGCCCGCCGCGGAGACGATGCGCCCCCAGTTGGGGTCGTTGCCGGTGATGGCCGTCTTGACGAGCGCTGAGTTGGCGACCGTCTTCGCAATGATGGCAGCCTCTTCGCGACTCGCACAGCCGCACACGTCGAGGGTCACAAAGTGCTCGGCCCCTTCCGCGTCACGGATGATCTGCTGGGCAAGGTCGGCACAAACTTCGGTGATGGCAGTGATCAGTGTCTCTGGTGGATTGGACCCATCGGGGGACTGACGTCCCCCGCTCGCCTGACCGTTCGCCAGCAACAGCACCGTGTCACTCGTGCTCGTGTGGCCGTCAACCGAGATGCAGTTGAAGCTCGAATTCACCGCCTCTCGCAGAATGGACGTCGCCTGTTCTGTTGAGAGAGCCGCGTCGGTCATCACGACGGCGAGCATCGTCGCCATGTTAGGAGCGATCATTGCCGCCCCCTTCGCAGCACCGGTGACCGTCACGGTTTGTCCATCGATCTCGATTGTACGGTTCGCGAGTTTGTGGACCGTGTCGGTCGTCATCATCCCTCGGGCGGCTGACACGAGCGAGTCAGGACTGTCACCCAGCTTCTCAACGACTGGTCCAAATCCAGTCGCCAGTTTCTCTCGCGGCAGGAAGTGTCCGATGATCCCTGTCGAACACACGAGCATGTCCGTCTCGTCACATCCGATGCCCTTCGCGACTTCCGCCGTCATCCAGCGGGCATCGTCGAGCCCCCGTTCGCCAGTGCAGGCGTTCGCGTTGCCCGAGTTGATAATCACCCCGCGCACTGACCCACTCGGCACCCGCTCCCGGCTCACCTGCACGGGAGCGCCCACAACCCGGTTCTGTGTAAACACCCCCGCCGCCACACACGGCACGTCGGAGACGAACAGTGCCATGTCGAGCGTTGTCGGGTCAGCCTTGATGCCACAGGCATGGCCAGCAGCGCGAAATCCGGTGGGGAGAGAATGAGTAGGCGTGGAGTTAGTCATGGAAGACCGTCCGTCATATCGCTCGTTGATGGGAATGGCAATATCATAAGTCGACGGCAGTTTTTCTGAAATTGCAGCACAGACTGCCTAAACGAGTCTCAAGAATGAGAACGGCTCGTGATCGGGTAATGTTTGGGTAGTGAGCAATGGGGACGACCGCTATCTTGTGAGTCCTGCGTGATCATTGCGTCGCGCTCCCCGTTGGGTCGCGGCTAAACGACCACTCTCAACTCTGGACACTCAACTCTCGACTCGCCATGACCATCTCCGTCACCGAGTATTTCGCCACCCGTAAGGACGACCGGAAAAAAGAGACCCGGTATCTGAACGTGATTAACAAGGACTCATGCACGAGTTGCCAGTCCTGTGCGACGGTCTGTCCGGTCGACTGCATCTATGAAGTCCCCTCGAAGATTCCGGGGCAGAGCTATCACCAGATCGACACGTCCCGGTGCATCGGCTGCCAGATGTGCTACCGCTCTCCGAATGACTCGACCGACCACTATCAGCTGACGATCTGCCCCTGGAACGCGATCGACATGCTGCACAACCCGAACGTCAAACCGGATGACGACTCGGTGTTCCAGGCCTACTGGCGAGGCGACACGAGTGCAGAGTTGCCCTGGTCGAAGCTCGAAGAGTACGGCTACCAACTCTTCCTCGACGGCGAAGTCTTCCTGCCGACCGATCGCGAAGACCTCGTCGAGATCCTCGACTGGCTGTGCAAGTCCACCTGGCTCTACACCGAAGACGGCGACACAGTCGCCATCACCGAAGAGACGAGCCGCGACGAAGACAAGGTTTGCTTCACCGCGACGTACGAAGGCCGCGCTTTGCTCGACTGCATCTACGCCGAATGGCACCGCATCTGGATGGACTGACTGGAATGATCTGTGATCTGAAATCTCAGATTTGAAATCTTAGAACCCTTTCCCACTCGTAAACCCACCGCCTCTTCCATTGCCGAATGATGGACGGTTCGTCCGGCGAAAACTAGGCATCGGTATGTTGACCGGCATACCGGTGCCGCCTCGGTGATGGCCTGTGCGGCGACCCACGCTGCGGTTGGCGGATTGTTGGAGTGCGGCACCGGCTGCTTGCACCATGGCTTGGGCGAGGACTTGAGCGAGCGGATGTTCGAGAGCGTTGGTCGCGCCACCTGCAGTCTGTTCGATCCAGGTGGGGGCAAACTGCTGTCGACTCCGGATCGATTGCCACAACGAGTCTTTGTCGGTGACGCCTTTGCGGAAGCGGTCGAGGTACTCGTCCATGTCGAAGCCGTTCTCGAAGGACGATCGTTCGGAGTCAAAGTTGGACTGCTGATAACGTCGGACAACGAAGTCGAGGCCGGTCGCTTGCTCTTCCAGCTGTTGATAGGCGGCGGAGAGTTTTGTGACCTGCGGTTCGAGTTCGTCGATCTCGGTCGACAGCCACTTCACCCGCGAGACGAGGTCGTCGTCGGACGGCTCCGGAGTTTCGCGGGCGTGATGTTCCAACGCTGCGGTCTCAGCTTGCGAGAGGAACGTGCGGAACCGAGCGAGGGCCTCCTCGTAGAACTGCCCCTGCGACTGTTGCAGTTTGACCAACTCCTGCTCGACCTGGTGACAGCGTTCCTTCTGACCATCCAGCCGGGCGACAAGTGCGTCACGTTGTTCGCCGAATCGCTCCCCTTCATCAAGCACGAGTGTCAATCCCGCGTCGTCGGCCTCGTGTTTCTCATGCAATTCGATTTGCTCCATCTGCTGATCGAAGACCTCGTGGCGGCGTTCCACCTCCTGTTGCATGAGGCTGGGTGTCGTCTTGAGGAAGTTGTAACTGCGGCGTGCCCTCTGAAAGTCGATCAATCGCCCCACCCAGCGGTCCAGCCGGCGCGTGAGTCCGCGCAGGGAATACTCGGGTGTGCCGAACCTCCGCTTGTACAGATATTGAAACAGCCGGCTGTTCTCGTAAGCGGGCAGCTTCTCTTGGGCATCTCGCAGGATTTCCTCGACGCGTTGTTCGTTGCGATGCAGTTCGGCCTCGGAAGCCAGCGTCTGCTCGGTGAGGTGTTGAAACTTTGGATCCTCAGTGAGCCTCGTCGCGACCTGTTGTTGAAGCTGATCCCGTTGCCGGACTTTCTCATTAAGCAACGCTGTGACATCAGCCAGTTCGACTGCGGTCTGCTCTCGCTCCTGTTCCAGTCGTTGAAGTTGCCCGGTCAGCTCCTCGACGCGAAGCTCCTTGCGTGTCAGGATCGATCGCAAATCGTCCTGAATCCCTGTGAGCGTGCCTGCAATCGATTCCCGACTCAGATCAGGAAGGGAATGACGTGCGAGATCGAGCAATGCGGCTCCACGGTCGGCGACCAGTTCGTCGAATTGCTTATCCATCTTCGTCCAGTCGTCCCGCAGCACCGACGCCTCAGCACGCACGTTTGCCAGCGATGCCTGCAACTCTTGAAAGACGGAAACTCCAGGGACCGGCATGGCTCACCA
>JAJDEJ010000201.1 GCA_029259815.1 Planctomycetaceae bacterium
ACTCATTCGGTCTCCTCGGCTGATGCGTTGCCGTCGGTGATGTGGGTGATCGTGCGAATACGCGTCGTGCGAACGCGGTCGGTGGGATGATCGGGAAAGTCGGCTGTCGCTGTAATCGTCAAACGAGTCTCGTCCTCAGGGTCCGTTGTGATTGTCGTGGCCACACGACCCGTTTGTGCAGCGGGGCTAATCTCGGTCGGAGTCCAGTCTTCGGTGGCGATGGACTCACCCGCGTCGAGTTGTGCGACGGCTCGCAGCAGACCCGACTCGGCGAGCCAGGCGGACTGCAGTCGCCACTGATCGCGTTCGACCTGTTGTTGCGAGACCATTGACAGACGGACGAGGGAGATGGTGATGGCCGACAGGAGCGTCAGGCAGATGACCGCGACGATCATCGCTGCGCCGGATCGATGGCGTGTTGGACGCGGACCGGTCGCGCTAAGCCGTAAGCGATGGTCGTCATGTTTCTGGAAGTTGTTCACTGATTGCCTTTGTCTCTTGTCTCCGGACTCTTGTCCCCCGCCAACAGGGCCGCGTCGATGCGGTACGTGCGACGGGGTTGATCGGTCGACGGTGATGGTTTGGAGAGGCTCATATCCAGCGTGGGCTCGCGTTCGTGTCGACACGTGACGAGCCGTCCTGAAACTGACAGCTCGAAACGGCTCTTTCCGAAGGGCAGATGAAAGTCCTCGTTCCGCTCGGCCCCATCGCTGCGATGGATACCGTCGTCCGTGCAGGTGTAGGTGATGTCAGTTTCGTTCACTTGCTGCAAGTTGAGCGTGGTCCCGTCTTCGTTGACGTCAGCCAAGATCGACGTGTGGGCATCTTGTCGCAGTTCGTCGGCCAGTTCGCCGATCGTGCGGTCGACGACAATCGACTCCATCGCCCGTTGCTCGGCCGTCATCAGCAGACAGACGGTCGTGATGCCGATGACAGACAACACCGAAACGCCCGTCGCCGCGATGATGACTTCCGCAACAGAGATCCCGCGACGTGGATGCGGTTGCGTGTTCATGGAGTCTCCCGTGTGGTTGGGAACCACGCTGTGAGTTTCACCGGAACAGGACGTTCGCCGGAGTCGTTTGTCCAGGAGACCGCGACTGTCACCCGTTGCAGATTGATGTGTTCAGGCTCACGGGTGATCGTGACATCGGCGTCGTGCAAATGTGATGCGGCCTCGGGTGAGATGGTGATCGCGTCGTCTGCTGCGTCTGATGAGCCATTGACCGCTAACTGCTCCATGAGGTTGGCCGCTTCCTGCTGAGCGATGAACTGCTGTTGGGCTGCGTCACGGGAGACACGCACGTGCTTGAGCAATGGCAGAGTCACCACGAACACGGTGCCCAACAACGTCGCCGCGACGGTCAGTTCCAGCATCGTGAAGCCGCCACGATTGGAAGTCGAATTGCGATGGGAGTGTTTCATGTGAGTTCGTTGATCAGCTTGACGAGGGGCAGGAAAAAAGCGATCACAAAAAACGCCACGACGCAGCCGACCATGAGGACGGCTGCCGGTTTGAGAAACTCCAGCCAGAACTGTGTGCGATGCCAGCCGGAGCGTTCCATGCTCTCTGCGAGCGTGCGCAGCGCCCAGTGCAGATTGCCCGCTCTTGCCGCAGCTGTAAGAGCGTCCGCTTCGACGGGCCGCACATAGCCTTCTTGAGCGAGCACGGTCGACAGAGGCTGTCCGAGATCGAGCGACTGCTGCATCCGCTGGAGTCGTTCAGTCACGTCGCTGCGCCGTTGATGTTCGGCCATCTCTTCGAGAGTGTCGGAGAGCAGTCGCTGTGAGTGGACCGCGTATGCAAGGCCACGCAGGAGTCCGGGAGCGTCCCAGCGGGGGAACCAGCGCATCAACAGGGGATAATTCAGATTACCCCAGCCCACGACACCAACAACCGTCGCTGCGATCGCGGCGATGATCGGCAGGCTCAGCAGGGGCATGCTGAGGTAGAAGTAGCTAATAAACCAATCGCTGAGCCTGATGGACTGCATAGTCCATGCGGGCAACTCCACGCCGAAATCGTTGAAGATCTCTTTGTACTTCGGAATGATCCAATACATGATGAAGCTGACCACTGCAAATACCGTCGTCATGATCGACCAGACGTAGATCGCCGTGATCGCGATGGACCCGTTAAACCGGTTGGTGAGTAGTGAGCCGGTCTGTCTCGCAGCGACCGCTCGCAAGGCTTGAGGAAGTGTGCCGGCGACCTGTGCGGCTCGTAGTTCAGCGACAATTGCGGCTGGCAAGACACCGCCCAGTTCAAGCCCGTCGATGAGTGAGCGTCCGTCACGCAGTCGTCCTGCGAGGTCGACATACTTCTTACGATGCTTTCGCCACAAGGGCATCGCGAAGGCCTCGACTTCGTCGTCCAGCGGAAGGTCGTTCTCAACGGCGAGTGCGAGTGTCCACAAGAAGTGACTCTCCCGTGACCGTCGTGACGTCCAGGCCACTACACCGCCCAACAGCAGGGGCAGCATGATAAACAGCCCCAGGAATCCCAGCTGCAGGAATGGGACGAGCACCAGACACCACGCCGAGAGCCGCAACTCGCCAGAGTGACGTGATGCTTTGGCCAGCGAACTGACCGACTCGTCCGGCTCTGCGGCAAACCCCACACGGACTGCGTTGCGTGCTGTCATCAGCACCAAACCGACCAAGAGACAGGCCGAGAGGACAATCGTGCCGAAGATGATCAGCGATTCGAACTCGGCCTCATTCATGAGGTACAAGAGAATGCTGGCGACCCCCAGCACACCGATGATGACAAGCAGAATTCCCAGTATGCCCACACTCAACTTGCTTGTCTGACGAACCCAAGGCGTTTCTCCCCGTTGCCGTAGAGACTCAGCCAGCACCACGAGGGTGCCCAGGCAGGGAATCAAAAGGTAGAGAATGAATGGTTCCATCGACTGACTACGAGAGTTCGTTGAGTAACTTGATCAGGGGCAGAAAGAGGGCGAGCACAATGAATCCGATAAACAGACCGAGTCCGACGAAGATTAACGGTTGCAGGAAAATGAGGCTCATCCCTGCCTGAACTTGTGCACGAGCCGAGTAGACCTCGCCGGCACGCATCAGGATGTCTCCGAACGCCGCACCGCGCGGCTCCCACCGGAACAGGCTCTTCAACTCGGCAGAGACCTGTGGCAGTCCGAGAGCAGCAGCCTCCAGTGTCTCGCCCTGTTCGACACGCGCCGCGAGCCGTCGGGCTCCTTGGCGGAGGTTGGCGTCTTGCAGGGCGGACGCGGTCATCGACAGCGCCTCAGGCAAGGGAATACGCCCACTCATCAACAGGCCCAAGAGAGAGCAGAATTCAGACAGGCCCCGCATCCGTGAGGGAGTGCCAATGATCGGGATGTATTGAAACCATCGCAGCCGCATGGCATGGCCGGGGACGTAGGGGCCGATGGTCAAAATTGCAATTGTCAATATCACAAACAAGGGAATGCCGATGAACAATCCGATGACAACCGTCGAGCTGCTCAGGTTGATCAGCAGCTGGGTCATTGCGGGCAGTGCCACCCCAAAGTCATTGAAGATGCTGCGGAACTGCGGCACGATGAACGCCAAGGCAAACGTGGCGATCAGCATGACCAGCGGAGTCAGAAACAGCGGGTAGGCCATCATTCGCCAGAAACTGCGGGACGCCTGCCGCCGCCGCCGCACGCTCGACAGAAATTGCTCGAGGAACTCGCCCAACTGGCCGGTTTGCACGCCGGCTCTCACGAGTCCGCCGAGGTAATTCGGCAGCCCGCGCTGGGACCTCGAAAGCACTTCGTCGGGAGACTTTCCGCTGGCCAATTCATTGCTCATGCGTCGGAGAGCCGCTCGCAGCCGACGTGAGGGGGCTTCCTCACTCAGCGCACGCAGCCCCGACTCAAGAGGCAGCCCCCCTGTCACCAATGTCGCCACCGATGATTGGACACTCTCTGTCGTGCCGAACGATACGTCTGTCGGACGCTGGTCGTCTGGCAGACCAAAGGCAGAAGGTGTCTGCTCGTTCATCGTGACACCTCCGTCAGTGACTGCAACAGTTGGGTCATGGGCAGGAAGAGGGTCAACGCATACAGGAGTGTGATTGTGCCACCAAACAACAGCACGATCGTGGGAGGCACGACCCGGCGGAACCATTCGAGTTTGGCGATCGCCCGCTGCTCGTAGACGCTGGTTGCCTGTCTGAGTGAGGCGGGTAACGCCCCCTGCTGTTCGCCGACCGTCATCAGCCAACTGAGAAAGGACGGCAGACCGGTTTCTTGTTTGACGGCTGTTGCCAATGACTGACCCGCTTCGATCCGTGCGGCGAGACGATCTCCGGCCAACCGCAGAGACTCACGCCCGGTCGCCTCGCCACTGAGCCGACACGCTTCGGGCAAAGGCACGTCATGGTCGACCAAGACGGTCATCACTCGGGCAAATCGAGACAGGGCAACATCTTTCGCGCCGGGCAACCACCGAATCCCGTCCAATAGGTTTGTCTCTCCGGACATGACACGACGTTTGAACAACGCAAGCAGCCACAAGACGAGCAGGACACCGGGAATCGTCGGACCCCAGATACCCACCGTGTCGGCGAGAGTGCTGAGCACCCGTGTGACGAAAGTCACCTCCGTCCGGAAGACTTCCTGCGATCGGAGGAGATGAGGCGCCACGAAGATCACGAATCCGGTGAACAGCACGTATGCCAGCAGGAACACAATCGCGGGATAGATGAGCGAGAGCTTCAGTTGTCTGCGGAGATCAGCGACCGTTTGACCCAACTCAGAGAGCGAAGAGAGGAGTTCGGGGAGACGACCCGATTTCAGCCCCGCAGCTAACAGGGCACGGTACTCGGCGGGGACCGCGTTACCCTCAGCTGCAATCGCTGCCTCCAGAGACCGACCCTGCGAGATGTGTTCGGAGATTTGCGAAGCAACTTTTTCCAACTGTCCGTCGGCGCGGGAGGCAGTCCCCCTCAGCCCCACATCAAGCGGTATCCCCGCGCGGACGAAGGCACGGATCTCATCGTTCAGGACGACGAAATCGTCGAGTGACAGGGTCCGACCGGCGGGAGACCGCAAGGCATCTGTCCTTGCCGCATTTCCACCGACCGGGTCCACTGGCGAGCCCGGCAACGTCATGAAGGGGGATCTCTGGATGTCGGCTCTGATGATTCCCTGGCGGGATCAACATCGCACGGTCAAGGCTCATTGAGCCGTACTCTATCAGGACACCGACCCCACCCGAAACGCACAGCAGACCGCAGGGGACTTGCAGTCCAGCGGTGCGTCTACGGGCAGGAATGGGTTGCCTATGGGTCAAATCCTCATCGTGCTTCCCTCTTACGTCCCCAATGCGAGAGGATGTTGGAAAGAAATGCCGGAAGTCGCGAATGTGCCATCCAAGTGATGCCGGAGCACGAATCCACCCGCCGAAGCTCTCAGACTTTCTGCCCCATCTGAGTCGAGGTTTCGAACTCATGTGACTCGTTGTGAAAATGGTGTCCAGCAGAAACTGCCGAACGTTAGAACAGCAAGAGCCGGAGAACTGGAACATCTGGATGAACCGGAGGCACATGGCGAGAGAGGCAAGGATTGGCTGACCTGTGATGCATTTCGTGACTCATGTCGGACGATCACTGGAGGCATACAGGAAGTTGTCACCTCCGCGATCGTGTGATTGCGGAGAAGCATTCGATCAGCGTACATCGATCGACCAGCCCATTAGGAGGGGGCCCCCATGACACGTACTCGGAATCTCTTCGCTGCATTGTTGACCTCGCTGCTCGTCGGCATTCCGACATCAGCGATGGCTCAGAAACACTGCCCGCCTTGTCGCACCAACTGCCCGCCGCAGTGGAATTGCCCACCCGCGCCGCAGGACGACTGGAAGGCAGCACCCAGCCACGACGAGCCGGCTCCCGCGCCAGCCATCGGTGACGCACCGCCGTCTCCGGATTCGCCGCAAACGCCGCCTCAAGACTTCCAACAGGCACCGCAAACCGCTCAGCCGTCCTTCAACCCGTCACAGACCACCACCGCCGCCACGTCGCCCCAAGCGACCGCACCGAACTCAATTGGTGACTTCTTCGGCACTGGTGGTTCACACTTTGACTTCTTGGGTTCACCATATGTCGGGCCAAACGCGGCTGCCGCGGGCGGGACGGTCGGTCGGCAGAAGTTTGGTGAAAACGTCAGCACGATCCCACAAGATCGCATCTTCCTTAACTACTCGTACTTCGACAATGTGCCGATCTCAGCCAACGGTGTGAACGTCAATCGATTCACTCCTGGATTTGAGAAGACGTTTAACAACGGCGACCTGTCGTTTGAAATGCGAATGCCGTTTGCTGCAACCGCTGATTCGACATTCGAATCAGACGGAAGTGTCGACACAAGCGAATTCGAACTTGGTGACCTGACGATCTTCCTCAAGGCGTTGTTGTACAATGACTGCAACTTCGCCATGTCTGCCGGTTTAGGCTTGTCGCTCCCGACGAGAGACGAATTCGTCGTGCGTGATGTCGCAACTGGTGACACCGTGATCAAGGTCGACAACAACTCTGTGCACCTCTTGCCGTTCTTGGCAACATTGTGGACGCCGACTAGCAACCTCTACATTCAGTCGTTTGCACAGATCGACACGGACCTGAATGGTAACCGAGTTGACTTCTCGACCACTCCTGGCGCGGGACGCTTGCAGGACTCGGATTACCTCTTTATCGACGTGAATGCAGGATACTGGATTTACCAGAATTCGTGTGGCCGGGTTCGTGGAATCGCACCCACTGCCGAGCTTCACTGGAACCGGTCAATCAGCAACGGTGACCGTGTGACTGACGCTGCCCTGAACTCTGTTGGTGTTGGCGAAGACGACATCAGCATTCTCAACGCAGTACTGGGCGTCAATGTCTTACTCGGTGACAATATGAACTTGCAAGCTGGCTGGGGCTTCCCACTCGCCGGCGCTGATGACCAGTTCGACGGAGAAGCACGCGTCACACTCAACTGGTTCTTCGGTCCCGGTGGCAACAGCAACTACCCAACCACCTACTGAGTGAGCCGTCCGGAGTCCTCCGGACCATCATGACGAATGACACAGGAGCCATCGGACCTTCCGATGGCTCCTGTTTTCGTTCTTTGATCGCCCCTCCCAAGCCGACGGCTCTGCCGTCAATCGACACCAGAGGTGTCGGCTTGGGAATGAAAACAGTCGGCAATTTCACGGTTTCCAAGACGTCGCAAACGTGGCATCGACAGTCACAGAAAGAATTTGTGGCGAGAAGACAGAATTTCAGGAAGAACAGACTCCGGGCCACGTTTGCTGGGGTGTAAGACGGGAAGCACCTTCCCAACCAACCAAAAACATCCTGACCCAGGAGCTAACAATGAAAAGTCTGTTCACGTTCAAGAAGATCGCATTCGCCGCAATTGCCGCTGCTGGCCTCACCTTCGCCTCATCCTCCGCCGACGCCGGATACGGCTACGGTGGATACGGATACGCTCCGCAGTACCGACTCAGGAAGGTCGTGACCTACGATTACGACTATGTCACCGACTACCGTTACGTCACCAGGTACCACCACTGTGGCACGCCTTACCAGGCGAGGATCGCCTTCTCCAGAAAGATCGCCATTCCCGTCGTCAGCTACGTCAAAGTCTGGTACTAAGCCGACACAAGCCGGTCAGACCCGGCAGCCAATGATGCGTCGGCTGACGTCAGGACTCTCTCCACGCTGAGAATTTCAACGTCAGCTTGACGATCCGGTCAGGAAGTCCGGTTTCCCACGAGAAGCCGGGCTTCCATGACGACCGGAGCCCTCAATACACACGGTCGGCTTGATCTTGGACGGCCCATGCCGCAGACTTCAAGCATGACCAGAACCACACAATCCACACTGGAATCGGACCGCCAACTCTTCTCCATCATTGCCGTCCGCGACGAGTCGCCCGGACACTGGCAGGAGGCTGAGGAGGCCTACGCCCAACTGTATTCGGATCACGCTCGCATGCTCCTGGCATTTCTGTCATCACGGGTGAAACGCAGTGAACTCGACGACATCCATCAAGAGATCTGGTCTCGCGTCTGGCAGCATCTGCCAGCGAAGTTCGACGGAGACAACTTTCGGGCCTGGCTGTTCCGCATCGCCCGCAACTACATCATCCAGGAGAGTCGCAAACGTCGGCCCGACCTTGCTGAAGACCTCCGCATGGTCACCGCCGATGACGATGCACCCGATCACCAACTCGTCGAGCGCGAACGGATGGAGATCCTCAACCGCTGCCTCAGCAAACTGGAAGAGAAACTCGCTGACCTCGTCCGCCTGCGACTGGGCGGAGAATCGTATGAAGACATCTGCGAACGCATCGGACTGCAACCGGCCAGAGCCCACAAGCTCTTTCACACCGCGAAGACACAACTCACGACTTGTGTGGAACATCACGGCCTCGGTCAAACTCAGTGAGAGTTGACCACGATAACTGACAGTTCGCGGCTGACGTGAACGATCCCAAGAGATTCGAGAAGACCAATGAGTTTGTTTGCCATGGACATGCCGGAGACGCACACCGAGTTGGTCGAGTGGCTCGAACAACATCTGGTCGGCCTCGATCTCGCGTCACTCGTCGCCGAACTGACGGCCATTCACGGTCGCCCTGAAAAGGACGAGTCTCTCGGTGATCTGCTGGGAACTCACATCCCGGACGTCATTGAGAACGGTCTGACCGTCCTTGACACAAAACAGGTCCGCTCGCTGATTCACCATCCAAGCCAGCTCCTCGATCTCCAGGAACTCGTCCTCGCCGCCGGCAGCCAACATTGGCATAAGCGGCTGACGGACACGGCTGACGATCAATTCGAACGCATCGCCGACACGGGATGGAGACGCGTCAAACTCGCCATCGCTCCGCCCGCCGGTGCATTCGACGACGAAGACATCGCTATTCGTGGTACCCAAGAGACGCTCACCGGAAACTCCGCGACTCAAGTCTCCGTCCCAACGGTCCGCATGAGCGATCATGTTCAGCAGCGTACTCCACAACAACAGTCTCGTTCGGTCTGGCGTGTCGTGCTCGCGTCGGCAGCCATGCTGATGCTCGGCGTCCTCGGCCTGCAGCAAGCAGGTGTACTCAACATCCCGTTCGATCAGGGACAACAAGTCGCTAAGAACGACCCACCAGCGCGACCGGCTGCCGCTGCCACAGGCTGGGGCTGGGACAAGCCCGGAGCCATTCCGAACGACGTTGCGGCTGACGCCTACCTTGCCCAACTCGCGACTGCCGCAGACGATTGGTTCAAGAAACGCCCCGAGGATGCAGCCGGCGTGAAGCAACGGATCACCCAGTTCCGCGACGGCTGCTCGACCCTCATCGAATCCTCCCACGAGCCATTGGCCGCTGAGGATCGCGAATGGCTAGTCGAGAAATGCAAAGCCTGGCGTGGCAAACTCGATGAGCAACTGGCCGCCATCGACGCGGGCACCGACCCCTTCATCGTCCGCGAATCAGCCGACGAGATCGTCAACAAACTGACGACGGCCCTCCGCAACCGTGCTCAGGAAGTCGCCTGATAATGGTACGATGAACGACTTGGTTGGGAGGGCGAGGCTCCTG
>JAJDEJ010000202.1 GCA_029259815.1 Planctomycetaceae bacterium
GGACGGCGGAATGCCCCCCCTTTTGCCCCTTCTGCCATCAACACTCTGCCTTCAACCCGTGTTCGCCTGACCACAGCAACTCGTTCAACCAACACCGCGCCCGGGGTTAAAAAACTGACACCCTCGGAGCGTGATGACTACTTTCAAAGCCTACTTCGCCGACCGCGTATGTGATGAGCGGATGTACTGTTGTGGACGGAACGGGCGGGCGAGAGCCGTTGGTTGCCAGGATGCGTTCCGGGAACGCTCACCGGCGTTTGAGGCCTCAGCGATGACCGGTTCCTTCTGTCCGGGAGTTGTGAAGCGGCTGCTGGCCTGAGGATAGGTCGTATTCTGAGCGGGCACGCGATTCGTCTGCACGGGCGTCTGACGGGCGGCGACTTGACCATCCAGATAACTGAGGAACTTCTCGCTCGGACGGTCGATGATGACCACCTTGCTGGGGGCGTTGGGCTGGTTGACGATCACGATCACTTCCGTATTGCGAGGCGTCGTTGAAGCGGGAGCGGTCGTAGTGGCGGCGAAAGGATCGAATTCGGCATTTGTTTTTGGGGTGTTGACGGGCGTCGTGCGAGTCGGTGTGTCGAGAGCGGTGGGCTGACGAGTACTCACAACGGGAGGGCGATTCTCTGCAACTGCGACTGCGGGTTCGACAGCCACAGCAGGAACCGTCTGTGATGCGGGTTTGTAAATGTCGGACATGCCTGCGGCGGTTAACAGGTCGTGGATGGCGAGCAGTCCCGCGTAGGCACCCCGTTGACGCTCGGCGT
The DNA here is from genome assembly GCA_029259815.1 of Planctomycetaceae bacterium. Lineage (GTDB taxonomy): Bacteria > Planctomycetota > Planctomycetia > Planctomycetales > Planctomycetaceae > JAHBXU01. The sequence goes on from JAJDEJ010000202.1 coordinate 771, forward strand.
CAGCAGCGATGCACAGACCAACAATCTGTCCTTGTCGGTTGAACAGTCCCCCGCCCGATCGTCCCTGAACCGGGACGCCTGTGCATTCGATGTTGTCCGGGCCTTCAAAGTAGTTGAGGGCTGTGACCTGCACGCGTTCCTGAGTCGGTGCCGCTCCGCCACTGCAGCCGATGGTGACCAGCGGCTGGTCAACCTGCGGACGGGCGTCCGCCGTCGCGACTTCTGCGGTGGGGACGATGGAGTCTGTGGGGATGGCGACCACGCCGACGTCTGCGTTGGCATCATATTGGATCATGCGGCCGACATAGCGTTGGACCTCGCCATTAAGAAACAGGTCAACTTCGATCTTTGAGCGTTCGTTCCATCCTTCAAAGAGGTGCCCGCAGGTGGCGACGATGGTTTGTCCTTCGCGACTGTCGATCGACGTGCCCGAACCGACCTGCGTTTGACCGTTGATCGTCACGTGCAGGCGGACGCTTGCTTCGACTGGATTCCTGATGGGGAGAACGTTCTCTGAATTCGGGCTTTCGCTGTCGATATTGCCACGCACGACGGCAGGCGTCTGTGCAGGCTCCTTTGGCTCATCGCGATTGAAGAGTTTGCCAATGAGGCCTCGTGCTGAGGGGCCCTCGTCACTCTCAGTCGTCGTGGTGCGAGCCGGGTTGCGGGGCGCGTCCTCAGCGAGAGCCATCACTGGCTGCGTCGATGTCGCATTCGTTGAGCGTCGTGGCGGCTCAGACTCACGAGTGCGAGATGGAGGAGGAGTGTCGCGGTCAGCTGTCATCACGGGCGGGTCGTTGGGGATCTGACTGAGCATGCCGATGAGCTGTTGTTCAGAGACAGCTCCCACGACGCGGGTGACCTCTTTGCCGTCGACCACCAGGACGAACGCCGGGATGCTGGAGATGCCGTACTTCTGAGCCAGAGCCCTGTTGGTGTCGACGTCGACTTTGCGGATGGGATAGCCCTGCCGCTCCAATTTGGAAACGAGCGGGGCCATCTGCTGACAGGGACCGCACCAGGAGGCACTAAAGTCCAACACTTCGCCGCGAGGTTGTCCGGTGATGGCAGCCATGGTGAGGATGGCTGCGGGGATGGCGGAAGTCATCATGGTCGACTCCATTCGGTCGGTCAGCGGAGGTCATCGCAAGACGATCCTGTCTGCGGGCATCCTTGCCTGGGAAGTGTGTGTGGACAGTCGGAGTGTCTGCGTCCTGAGACACTCAGGCGTCCTGGGTCGTGGAAGTGGATTGGGGATTGGTGAAGTGAGTCAGAGAGACTGAGGAGCGTGCGGGGATCGCCGGACGGCGAAAAGAGGGGCGTCGAGAGATCGACGGGAAGCACGGCTCAGCATCAAGGCCTCCTTGCCTTCAAATGTCGTTCTTACAACCGGTCAGGAGAAGAAGTTACAAAGGGACGTCCCGCTGGCGAATCCATGCTGGCGAGGAGTTTCCCGTTATTCTGCCTGACGAGTGGGGGTGGTAGGTGATTTTCGTGAGTTGAGAACTCGATCGGACAATGACCATCGTCCGGATGTTGACCAGAGTTGCAGATGTCGTGCCAATAGACTGCGATCTGCTGAAGATTGGATCATCAAACGATTGTCGTTGTCATTCCCGCGAATGCGGGAATCCAGGGTCAACCGATGGGCCCAACTTCTGCGTCAACGTTGGACAACTCAGCTTGGATTCCCGCCTGCGCGGGAATGACGTGATTGAAAGAGGAAGCATCGTGACAATCATCCGCGAAATCCGTGGTTCTCAATTTGACCACGGATTTCACGGATGACACAGATCAGTTTTCAAGCGTGAGAGCGGGCTGTGTACTTTTCCTTGATGGCGGACCTATAATGAGACGTCGATCCTGATCGGATTCGATCGCCCACACGTCACTGTTGCCGGATTTCCCGCAACAGGCTTGTGGAGCAATTGTTTACGACAGGCCGACGTCATCCCTCCCTCCGCGATGCTCATCCACTGAGACTCAGATGTTTTCCCCGCCCCGCCCCTGTTTTCTTTTCCTCTGGCTGCGAAATCAACGCGCGTGCCTCGCGATTCTGTTGGCCTTAATGCTTGGTTGTGGGGGTCAGGAGTCGATCTCGCGATACTCGGTGCCTAAGGAGGAGAACACGCCGGTCGCTCCTGCCCGAGCGACCAGTGATCGGGAGCAGACTGAGAGTCCGCAGGCGTGGTTCTTCAAAATGTTGGGGGCTGCTGAGGCGGTCACCGCTGCCGAGACGCAATTCACTGCTCTGATGGAGTCACTCGACTTTTCATCTGGAGAGCCGACATGGACATTGCCGGAGGGCTGGTCTGCTGAGCCCGGCTCGCAGATGCGGTTTGCGACGTTGAAAGTTGATGACACCGAACCGCCACTGGAAGTCACCGTGATCAAGCTGCCCGTCTTCGGCGACAGCCGTAGCGAATACGTCCGTCAGAACATCGACCGCTGGCGGGGACAACTTGGCTTGGAGCCGATGGAAGGCAACGACTGGGTCACAGCGGCGAAAGAGCGAGGCGAAGTCAGTGCCCTGTCGGCGAACAGCCAGCAGGTGACGCTGGTCGACCTGAGTGGCAAGACGGACAAGTTCGACGAAGCCCGTATGCTGGGAGCTGTCATCCTGCCGGACATGCCCGCTCCTGCTGAATCGTCCACTCCCCTCCCTGAGACAGCAAGCACACCACAACCCGAGCCATCCTCGTCGGCAATCACATTTGAGACACCTGAAGGTTGGGACACGGGCAAAGCCTCTTCGATGCGAGCGGCATCATTCGCTGTGACAGACGGAGAGCAATCGGTCGACATCAGCGCAATGATGGCGGGGGGAGATGAACTGGCCAACGTCAATCGCTGGCGGGGGCAGATTGGGCTTGAAGACGTCACGCAGGAAACACTCGACGAGACGGCCCGTGAATTGGACGTGGATGGGCAGACAGCTCGACTGTTCAATCTCATCGGCGAAGAGCAAACAATTGTGGCGGTCATTGTGCCGCAGGGGGGGCAGAGTTGGTTCTTCAAGATGATGGGAGATCCGGCACTCGCCGAGCGGGAATTAGCGAACTTCGAAGCGTTCGTGACGTCGGTCAAGTTCCCCGAGTAGTCAAGGATTCAACACCGGGTGGCACGCCCTGACGAAAGGAAGGGCGTGGCGATTGACTCTTGAGCATCCGATGCTCGGCTGTGTTTTCGCCACGCCCTTCCCGTTGGTCAGGGCGTGCCACACGTCAGATAACAGAAGTCTCAAGAGAGGTAGCCGCGATGGCGACGGTCGACAAGGACATTCCCACAGACTCTGCATCACCACGACTGGGGACGCAGGAAGACACGGCCTTTCTCTTGGCTGCCCGTCAGGTGTTGCAACCATTCGCGTCGTTGAAGCTGACGGTCGTGCTGTTCGCTCTGTCGATCTTTATTGTCCTCGCCGGCACGCTGGCTCAGGTGGATAAAGATATCTGGGCCGTGATCAACGAATATTTCCGCATTGACTTTACGCGGCTGTGGTCGTCGTCGTTCCCGTGGATTCATCTGGGCGAGTTCTTCACCTGGATCGACTTCCAGATTTTCATCCCGCCCGCGTTCTGCCCCGGTCCGCCGCCTGATCTGCCCTCGTGGTTCGGCATCTGGTTTCCTAAGGGGTGGACCATCGGTGCGGTCATGATGCTCAACCTGTTCGCGGCGCATGCGGTCCGCTTCAAGGTGCAGGCGAAGGGGGCTCGGCTGGCAATCGGCTGGGCGACGATCCTGTTCGGTTGCATCGTGACGACGCTGGTCGTCAAAAGCGGCTCGAATCCTGACGGCCTCCAATCCGAGACATGGCTGAGCTATGACCTGCTGTGGAAGGTGATGCAAGGTTCGCTACTGGCATTGATGGGGCTCTCGACGCTGTATGCCTTCAATACGGCGGAAGGTCAACGGAATGTTCGCTGGTTGCTCGGCGGATCGGCAATCCTCCTGGCTGTGGCTCAAGTGAGTACGTTTCTCGTGGGGCCGTTTGATGACTCCTCGATGAGGATTCTGTATCAGGTGCTCAAGGCGACGCTCGCCGCCTGTGTCCTCTTGGCGGGATGCGTGCTCGTGTTTCGCAAACGAGCTGGTATTGTCCTGCTGCATGGCGGTGTGGGGCTGATGATGGTGTTCGATGTTCTGGTCGGCACAGCTCATGTTGAAAGCCGCATGCTGATCGAGGAAGGGCGTACCGTCCGCTACAGCGAAGATATCCGGACTGTTGAACTCGCCATAGTCGATAGCTCGGATGAATCCCAAGACTGGCACACAGTCATTCCAGCGCGATTGCTGGAGCCGGGGGCCACTCTCTCGGATGAGAGTCTGCCATTCGATGTGTGTGTGGTCGACTACTTCCCCAACTCAGACTTGCAACGGCTGGACGGTGAACGAGGCGTGCTGGCGACGAAGCCTGACTTCAAGAACCCCGCCACCGATGGGATTGGAGAGCGGTTCGCAGCGGTGGCAGTCAAACCGACGTCCGGGACCGATGTCGAAGCGACCGTCGATCATCCGTCTGGCTATCTGGAGTTTCTGGATAAGGCGACCGGTGAGAGCCTGGGAATTTACGTCGCCAGCGTGTGGATGAAACCGCCCTACTTCTTCGGTGCCGACCAGACGGTTGACGTCGACGATAAACAGTACGAGGTCTCTCTCCGATTCAAGCGGTTGTACAAGCCGTACGAGGTCACGCTCGTTGATGTGCAGAAGAACGATTACGCAGGCACCAACAGTCCGCGTGACTATCGGTCCATCGTCAAGATCGCTGACACGGAGCGCGACTCGACGTTTGAGTATCCGGTGTGGATGAACAATCCGCTTCGATATGGCGGCGAGACGTTCTATCAGAGCAGCTTCCATCCTGCGGGGTCGTTGCCCAGCCCGGAGTCGAATGAGGCAACGACGTTGCAAGTCGTGAGCAACACGGGCTGGATGGTGCCGTACGTTGCCTGCATGATCGTCGTCATGGGCATGCTGGCCCAGTTTACGCTGACGCTGTTGCGGTTCCTTAATCGACGGCTGACCGCCTTCGATCAAATGCGCAAGGTCGAGTCTCCCGATGGTGCCGGGGCAAAGACCAGTCTGCAGAAAGACAAACGCAGATGGCTGGTGCCCGTCATTGCAGTCGTACTCACGGGCACGTTGATCGCTATGTTTGCATCGCCTCGCGGGCCGAAAGCAGGTGAGCCGGATATCTCAGCTTTCGGTAAACTCCCGGTGCTGGACCACGGACGTCCGCAACCGTTTGACTCACTGGCTCGGAACGCGCTCATCGCCCTGTCGGACAGGCAGACGTTCAAGCACAACCGCATGGACTCGAAGGAGCGATCGAAGTCCGCCGTGCATTGGCTGCTGGATGTGATCGCTAAGCCGGAAGAGGCCGCGGACCATCATGTGTTCCGCATCGAATCTGTCGAAATGGTTAATCTGCTGGGACTTGAACCCCGACCGGGGTCGTGGACTTACGGGCTGGACGAGTTTCAGGAGAAATGGACAGAGATGCGTCCACAACTCGAAGCGGCGGTCGAACTCGACAAGAACGCACTCACACTCATTCAACGTAAGCAGTTGGAACTGCAACGGAAGGTGGGTCTCTATGACAAACTGCAGACGGGCTTCCGCGACCTCGCTGAGTTGACGCCGCCTTTGCCCTCTCAGGAGTCCATGCAGGAAAACAAGGCGGAGGCCGTTCAGCAGTTGATGGCTGTCAAGAACTTCATGGAGCAGGCGAACGAGGGCATCCCCCGCCTGGGCTTCCCACTTTCCGTGCCCACGCACATCGAACGCAGCGAGCAGTCGTTTGCCGAGATGCAGGAGGCTGACTGGGTGTCGTACCCACTCGCCAGCATCTATGCCACGATGGACGAGCGACTCGGACGCGAGGTGCCGCCGGCGTTCGTGCACCTGCGAAACATTCTTGTGGCTCACGCCGAAGACGACACGGCTGCGTTCAACACTGCGGTTGCCGAGTATCGCACGCTGCTGGAGTCGGTCACGCAAACGAAGCTCACGCCTCCGAACTCCGGGAAGGTTGTCGATTTGAAGGCGGCCGACTTCGAGGCATACTACAATGGCGTCGCCCCATTCAATCTGGCATCGTGGATCTACGTGGTCGCGTTCGTGCTGGTCGCTTTGAGTTGGCTGGTTTGGACGCGGCCCCTCAATCGGGCCGCCTTCTGGGTCATCGTCGTCACCTTCCTGCTGCATACACTGGCCATCGTGGGCCGCATCTACATCTCGGGGCGTCCCCCGGTGACGAACCTGTACTCGTCCGCCGTGTTCATCGGCTGGGCGGGCGTGCTGTTTGGGATCGGCCTTGAGATGGTCTACAGACTGGGCGTCGGCAACGTGATTGCTGCGGTCACTGGTTTCCTCACACTCCGCATCGCACATGCTCTGGCGATGGATGGCGACACGTTCGGCGTGTTGGAGGCAGTCCTCGACACACAGTTCTGGTTGGCGACGCACGTCGTGTGTGTGACGCTCGGATACGCAGCGACCTACGTGGCCGGACTGCTGGGACTGGTGACGATCATACGCGGTGTATGTACCAAGTCGCTGTCGCCCGACGAAGAGCAAACGCTGACTCGCATGAACTACGGCGTGCTGTGTTTCGCGATCTTTTTCAGCTTCTTCGGCACCGTGCTCGGCGGACTGTGGGCCGATGACTCGTGGGGCCGTTTCTGGGGCTGGGACCCGAAAGAGAACGGAGCCCTCATCATCGTGCTCTGGAATGCACTCGTCCTGCACGCCCGTTGGGGCGGGATGGTCAAATCGCGTGGTCTCGCCGTACTGACGGTGTTGGGGGGCATCGTGGTCAGTTGGAGTTGGTTCGGCGTGAACGAACTCAACGTCGGTCTCCACTCTTATGGCTTCACCGAAGGCCGCCTCGCGATGCTGGGGAGGTTCTGTCTGTCTCAGATGATCATCGCAGGTCTCGGCTGCCTGCCGCGCGTGTGGTGGCGGAGTCGAGAGGTGTCGTAAGGTGTGGGAGGGCGAGGCTTCTACCGAGCCATCTCAGATGGTCTGGTCGCGTCCATCCTGTCTTGAAACAGGAAGGTCCTTCGCCGCGTATTTCTCTGCTTGGTCGATGGAAGTTCCTTGGGAACCGCGACGTGAGAGAATGAGACCATAGTTCGGGTTGCCGTGCCTTGCGGGGGTGATCTTCCGCAGCCACGTTTCTGGTTGAACACATCAACCGTCCGCTTGCGGCTCCGCAGGAGCGTCGCCCCCCCATTTCGCCTTTTCACAGAACGAAAAAAGCCCACCGAACTTGATTCGGTGGGCTTTGGTGATTCAGCGTTTCGCAGGTGGCGACACCGGCTCAGGTCTTGATGTTCTTGCGCTTAGACCGGCGTGCCTGAGCACTTGCGGGGCGTTTGCCGTGGTTGGCTTTCTTCAGTTTGCGTTGTGTCTTGGCCATGGTGAGCTCCTCGATCAATGTCTGGTCGTAACGGCCTGTCTCGATGGAGGCCGATGAGTGATAAAGCGTTTGTTGACTTGCGCTAAGCCGCAAGCGATGGTTGGTGTGAATATCTGCAACCGTGTACGTACTTTAACAGCCGGGGGCCAGTTGACAACCGTCAAATTATGCGGCAGAGGGGGGAGTTTGCAGCAAGTGGCCCAGAGTGATTGCGGCGTCACAACGCGGGAATGAGTCGCGAAACCAGAGACGTCCGCCGGGTTGAACACCGATTGTGGTCGTTTGCTCCTGCATGTGAATCGCGATCGACTCACTGTCCTGTTCCCGATGTTCGGGGATGAATGGCTCGGTGGACGAGTTGTTGGCCTTCAAGACTCGACTCAGTAAAAGCTGTTCTGAGACCGGACGTCCTTCGTGATCGAACAGGCGGATGGCGGTCCCCTCTTCGTTGAGGATGACTCCCATATCAGCTGTCATGGACTTCATCGCTGCGAATCGTCCTCCCGGCGTCAGGGCCGCTTCGTCAATCCAGTGAACCTCAGCGGGGAGCGGCTCAAGCAGTGAACGCAACGTCTCGACGATCGTCGCATCCTCGCAGTAGCACACCAATTTCTGTGGTCGAACCGCCTGGTAGTGCTTGAGCAGGCTCGCACGGTAAGGGACAATGGCGTCGAAATAGCGTTGTGACCCGCCCTGTCTGGTCGGACGGGAGACCTCACCGTTAAATCTTTGCTCGACGTCTGCGAGCGTTCCCGACATTGACCAGGGAATGCCGCCCGCCCCGACGACGTCGATGCCGGTCCATGAATCGGGGCATCCACTCCCCGTCACGAACAATCCGCCCTGTGCCTGCAGATGGTCGACTGCAAAAGCGAAGCACGGACGACTGACGCGTCCCACGTCGACGACATCGCAGCCCATGCGACGCAGCGACTCGCTGATCCCGACTGACAGATCAGGGGACGAGGGGCGTCCATCTTGACCGATGACCACTGTTGGTCCTGTGCGGCGACAGGTCGTTGGGGGGACATCTTCATCATCTTCGGTGGCCTGCGGACGTCCTACGAGTGGCTGGCCACTCCACAGTCGCTCGGCGACCGCAGCTGCGATGCGTCCCGCGATCTTGCGCGTCAGGTGATTCAGGTAAGCTCCGCGAACCCCGTCTTGCTGAAAAGGCGACACTTGTTCGCCTCGCAAGGCTGTTTGTTCGATGCGCCCAATCATCGAACGAGGCAGCTGGCCCGTGTCTGTGCGATGCTCACACAGGCGGCAGTTGGGATAGAACGCAGCCAGTCTCGCCAGATGAATCGATCTGGGGATCGGATGTTTCTCGCCCGGACAGATGTATGTCCGTGGCACTGCATTCAAGACAGGGAGTAATGGTGCAGAGGATTCCGAGGTGGTTGCTGTTGTGTGTTGGCTCGGAAGTTCGGTTGGCTCCTCATCGACGGATGCCGGTGAGATGAGCGGAGCAAACAAAGGCGAGGGAGAATGGGTCACATCCATGTCGAGGGGCCGTTCCGTCCATACACCCGCCATAAATGTGCGATCTCGCTCTGCGGTGCGGAGGGACTTTACGGCAGACCATCAAACGAGGTCAAGTCCCGGTTTCAACCAAGGTTGGGGCGAATCCTGTGAAACCGAACCGTGATTGAATTCCGAGTGATCATCTGCATAGAATCACATTCAACCCTTGTGTCTCTCCCTCATCTCGATCATTGCGAGGTCATGTCCAAGTCGTCCGATATCCGTATCATTGATACACGCATCTCTTTTGACCCCTGCCCCTTCAGGACACCGCTCAAGTTTGGAGGACGAGTGATGTCCGACTCCAAGTTGATCAACGTTGAGATCACGGTTGAGAATGAAGCGGGAAGCCGGTCGACTGGCTTTGGCAGCATGCCGGTCGGACATATTTGGGCGTGGCCTTCGGGAAATGTCGAGCCGGATGATGCTGAGAAGGCCATGATGGACTTCTCTGAGCGGGCCCTCAGGCTGTTCGAATTGATCCCGGAATCGGGTCATCCCATTGATCTGGTGTTCTACGTTTCGGCTGAGTATTACCATTTGGGAAAAATCGTCTCCGAGACGATGAAGCTTGCTGAGCCGGTACCTCCGCTCGCACAACTGGTCGCTGCCAGTCCGATCGATGCCGCACTGCATGATGCGTATGGACGCGTGAATGAAGTCAACAGTTACAATGCTCTGTCGGCGGACTTCATGAATTGTGATCTGTCCGAGTATCTGGATGATCAGTTCGCAGGTGAGTACCTCGACCAGTACACGCTCCGCGAGCCAAAAGAGCGGATGCCGCTGTATCATCTGGTCGGGGCGGTCGACCCGCTGACGGACGCGGATGTTGAGAAGCCTGTGGGCGACAAGTTGCCGGAGACGCTCGCCGAGTGGATTGCGGCTGACGGACTGACGCATCTCAAGATCAAACTCAACGGCGACGATCTCGATTGGGACGTCAAACGTGTTATTTCTGTCGACGAAGTGGCGACGGAGGCCCAGGCGGCTCGCGGGTGTGAGGAGTGGTTCTACTCGACGGACTTCAACGAGAAATGCGAGAACGAAGAGTACGTACTCGACTTCCTGGCGAAGATTCAGGAGCAAAGACCGCACGCGTATGACCGCATCCAATACATCGAGCAACCGACGCATCGTGATCTGGAGTCACATCCGAACAACACGATGCATAAGGCAGCGCAGAAGAAGCCCGTTGTCATCGATGAGTCGCTGATCGACTATGAGGCCCTGCTGCTGGCAAAAGAGCAAGGCTACTCGGGCGTGGCTTTGAAGGCCTGTAAGGGACAGACCGAAGCGCTGTTTGCAGCAGCAGCGGCTCAGAAGTTCGGCATGTTCCTCTGTGTGCAGGATCTGACCTGCACCGGTTATTCGTTCCTGCACTCCGCGTCAATCGCAGCGCGTATCCCCACGGTCGCAGGCATCGAAGGCAACGGTCGTCAATACTGTCCGGGACCGAACAAGAAGTGGGCTCACCAGTTCCCGACGATGTTCGACATCACCGACGGGACCGTCGGCACCGGCGTGTTGACGGGGATCGGTCTCGGGTTTTGAATAAGGCCGTCTTCGTTCTCAGAATCGCCGCATCTGGAGTTGTTGGTAATTCTGGTAGGCCATAAAGCCGAACAGGATGCCAATGTAGAGTTCCTCAGCTTGCAACGCATACACGGCGACCGCACCAGCTGTCACCAGAGCGATGGTGATGGCCCACCGTTCCCCTTGTCTCGAGTTGATCGAAGTGCAGACGTCACGGCAAATGTTTCCTCCGTCTAATGGCAACACCGGCAACAGATTGATCAAGCCCCACCACACATTGACGTACAGTGCTTGCAGCACTACGAAGTAGCCTAGAGTCCCTCTTTCCAATGGACCTAAAGCCGATGATCTCGCCAGCACATAGATCACACCTGCAAGGAGAAACCCGGCAACCGGACCTGCGAGTGAGATCAGGATCGACCTTCCCTGCGTGTAGTTGTAGCCCGGTGTAAACATCGCCAGCCCGCCAAAGTGGTATAGCACGATGCGAGGCGGATATCCAAACAGGGCCGCCACGAGTGCATGCCCCATCTCGTGTATGAGGATCGAGACGAACACGATGGCCACCCACGCCAGCAGATACTCCGGGCCAATGTGGACCGAACTGAACCCGAGTATCACGGCTGTCAGCCAGAACCACGCAATCACCCGCACGGGAATCCCGAACAGCGAGAACTGCAGATCGTAAGGCGTTGGCTGCACTGGTCCAAACACGAACACTCTCCCCTCTCGTCACAAAACCCCTCTCCCCTTGAGGGAGAGGGACAGCCTTCAAGCGAAGCGCCGAAGGCAGGGTGAGGGGGAGACGCAGATCGCTGGTCGGTAGCGAATTCAGCGGCTTCCCCTCACCCTGATTCTTCGCTGACGCTTCAGAATCGGTCCCTCTCCTCCAAGGGGAGGGGGAGTAGTGTATCCGTCACCTTCTTACGGACGCACCCCAGCGACTGTAGTTCGCAAACAAATGCTTGTCGACCAGTGAGACGTCACGGTACAATAAACCGACTGCGGGTGTAACTCAGTGGTAGAGTGTCAGCTTCCCAAGCTGAATGTCGCGGGTTCGACCCCCGTCACCCGCTTTTCCTGGTCGAGGGGCCCACGTGAGTCGGATGTCAGCAAACACTCCAATGCGATCGGTCCTTGTTCGCCACCTCCCCTTGTCTCCCCTTCTCCTAGTCGCCCTGTCACTGCTGATCGGGAGCAATCTCCTCGCAACAGACAAGCACGACATCTACCTCTCGCAGATCAAACCGCTCCTCAAAGAACGCTGCTACTCCTGTCATGGCGGTCTCAAACAGGAAGTCGGTCTGCGACTTGACACGGTTGGGTTGATGGTCGAAGGGGGAGCGATCGCCAAGGGCGACCCGATGAACAGTGTCTTGCTGGAACGCGTATCGGCATCGGAGATCGATGAGAGGATGCCTCCCGAGCATGAAGGCGAGCCGTTGTCTGCGGAGCAAATCGCACTGCTGCGGGCGTGGATCGCTGATGGCGCACACGCACCCTCTGATGAGCAACCGGAAGACGAC
>JAJDEJ010000203.1 GCA_029259815.1 Planctomycetaceae bacterium
GATTTCCAAATCCGTCCATTCCTTGGTCCCTTGCTCGTCATCACCGTTTTGAAGGTATGTCTGGACGGACTTGGAAGTCCGTCCTACGGAGTGTGTGTCCGCTCTACAAAAACTGACACCCTCTCCGCGTGATGAGCGGAACTCGGGCAACCTTGTGAGAACTTGTGTGCGTGTGTGCCATCCAGTCAGCACGCGGAGCGTGACGACTTCTCTGACACATCACACAAACGCCGTCACCCCCGGTCGAGGCAACGGCCTCACATCGACGGTCGTGCTCCAGTCGTGCAGGTCCGGCGGGATCAGAGTCTGCTCGGACGCCATCGCTTGTTCCCACGTCAACTGCTTGCCAGTGTAAGCGGCTTCACGGCCCATGATGGCGGCGATCGTGCTGGTCATCATGCGATCGCCGTCGTTGATCGGCTCACCCGCACGGATCGATGCGAACAACTCGTTGTGCTCGGTCTGGTACATGTCGTTCTTCTCCCCCTTGTATCGCCAGGGGGTCGACCCTTCGATCGACACACGACCGCGAATGTTTCCCTCGCCCTGTGTGCCCAGCACGTTGAGGTAATTCTCATTGTGACAGCCGGGGGTTTGCCGCTGAGCGAGGAAGCCGCGTGTGTCGTTGTCCCAGAGATAGTTCACCTCGATGTGGTCGAAGATGTTGCCGCCGTGAGCGGGGATCTGTCGACCGCCGACCGCTGTGCAACTGACAGGTGGCACGTCACCCATGGCCCACATCAGCCAGTCGACCGTGTGACACGCCTGCTCAACCAGTCCATCGCCGGAGAGGAAACAGAAGTTGTACCAGTTGCGGACCATCCACTCGAGATCCGTGAGCCCCTCCGGTCGCGTGTCCGGCTTGGGCATCGGCTTGACCGGTCCGGTGAGGTAGGTGCCGTACACAGTCCGCACGTCGCCAATCTGTCCATCCGCCATCCGCTGAAAGAGTTCACGACGAGGCGTGTCGTACCGCCAGCAGAAGCCGGCGACCATCGCCTTCCCACTGTCCTTCGACTTCCGCACCGCCTCCATCGCAATCTTCGCTCCCCCGAAGTCCGCCGCCATCGGCTTCTCTGTGAAGATGTGCTTGCCCGCATCGACCGCCGCCTGAAGATGCTGCGGCCGAAACCCCGGCGGCGTCGCCAGCAGCACCACATCGCACGCATCGATGACCTGTTGATATCCGTCGAGCCCCACAAAACGATGCTCTTCGGGAACGTCAATCTGTGCGGCAATGTCCTCGTTCGCCTTGAGGTTCTTGAGACTCCGCTCCAGATTATCCCCAAACGCATCCGCCATCGCGACTAGCTTCGTCTGCGAATCCGCCCGCAACGCCTGCCGCGCCGCTCCACTGCCACGACCACCACAACCGACAAGCCCGACCTTCAACGTCTCGTCACTCGCCGCAAACGCTCGCGCACTGAGAGAGGATGACACCGTCGCCGCCACACCGGCTGCAGCCGATGTCTTCACAAAGTCGCGTCGAGTGACTGAAGAGTTGGCCCCATTTCGCGTATCCGTCATATCGCTGGCTTTCCTGCTGAACAAAGTACGTCCGTCGGCACCCCGACAACAGCGTCCAGCGTCGTCGATCCATCGGGCAACGTCAAGAATGTTGACCGACTACTCTCCCGAGTTTGGCACCTGTGGTTCCAGCACCCAATCGGGGGCGGGGATCGTGCGGCTGCGGGCAATGAGCAGGAGCACACCGAGGACGATCACCAGGATGGGGACTTCGGTGTCGAGGCTGAGTCGTCCGGTCTGTCGCAGGAGCGAGAGACAACTGGCGACGATCAGCAGTGTGCCAGCAACCAAGGTCATCTTGTTCCAGCCGCTGACGAGGAACATCATCACGCCCGCCACGGCGATGCCCAGCGTCGTCAGCAACCAGCCGATCCCCACAGTCACGACCAGGATGGGAACGATGAGTGACTTCTTGTCAGAGTCCATGAGCGTTGGCTCCTGAGGGCAGGACGAAAGTGCGTGGCACGATTGAACCCGTTTGCCGTCGAGTGGTCAAGTATGCTCGTTCCCAACCTCTGGTTTGAGAACGAGGATGAACGCGCGAAACCGGACCCGTCGTTTCTCGACGCAAAGCCGCCAAGGAGCAAAGACGCGCAAAGGTCCGTGTGATGATCACTTCCTCTTGCTTTGCGATTCTCGGCGTCTCCGCGCCTTTGCGTCAAAGAAATGTCATGGACACCCACGACTGCAACGCAAACTGATGCGGTGTCGAATGTCGTTCGATCGTAGGTGAAGGCGACCAAATCAAAAAGAAGTGGACTGGCCAGTCCGAAAGTCGAGAGGGCAGGAGATCGCCAGGCAGTACGGCCAGGTCCGTCGGTTTGCCTGTGGTTGCAACCGGTCTTCTGCCCGTGCCGAATCACGAGACAGAGAGGCCGACAAGCGACGGAGTGACGCCGTGAGCATGCTCACGCGTCGTAGCGAGGAGACTGCCCTCTCTGGACCAATGCCGCGTGGTTGCGCGAAGTCTCGCTTTGCTTCAAAAATCGCCTTGGAATCCCGCCTCAGGAAGAATTCCGCAGTGGGAGCGTTTACGATGGCAGACGTTCATCCGGTGGCGCGGTGTGCGCAGCGAATCATCGAAAAGGGGAGCCATTGATGCGAGGTCTGATCCTTCCACTTCGTTCGACCATCTGTGCGACACTACTTGCCGTCACGCTCACATCCGCCGCCGCCGCTGCAGACGGATTCATGGTTCGTGTGAAGACCGACCCGGGACATATCAAGAGCGGAAACGAAGTCCTCGCCAATGTCCCCAAGGGGACACGACTGTGGGTCTTCGAGGTGAAGGCCCGACAGTGGGCGAATGTCAAGGTTCCTGATGGCGAACAAAAGGGCTGGATCCACCGGGCCGAAGTGGAAGACATCCTGCTGAGTGAGGCCGACCAGAAGCGTCAACTTGATTCGTATGACCTCTACCTTCGTGCGGAAAAACTTGAGGCTGCTCACGACCTGGCCGCTGCGATTGAGTTGATGCGGCAGAGCGTGGCGATCGACCGGGATATCCTGGGAGACGACCATCCTGATGTTGCCGACGCTTGGGGAACTCTCGCGAATTTGCTCAGCGACATTGGTCAGGCAGCAGAGGCGGCGGAGATTTGTCGTCGGACTCTGAAGATCCGCCGCGAGATGTTGGGAGAGACCCACCCACTCACCCACGCCGCGATGAATAATCTGGCGAACTCGCTGACAGACCTTGGAGACTATCAAGCCGCTCGCGATTTGCACCAACGCTCGCTTGAACTCAAGCGGCAGGTCCAGGGAGCCAAGCACCCCGACACTCTGATTTCGATGAATAATCTGGCGAGTCTACTGTGGAATCTGGGTGAGTTCACAGAGGCACGGACACTCTACGAACAGACGATCGCGTTGAGGCGTGAGGTCCTCGGACCGAAACATGCCTATACGCTGGCTTCGATGAACAATCTGGCCGGTGTTCTTGACAATCTGGGAGACCATGCGGCGGCACACACTCTCCACGAAGAAGTTCTCGCAGCTCGACGTGAGACACTCGGTGAGAATCACCCGCGCACACTTCGCTCGATGAACAATCTCGCGCTTGTGCTCGCTCATCTGGGCGACCTCAATGCATCGCGGCAGCTGCATGAACAGACGCTGGCCGCCAGACGCCAATTGCTCGGCGAGAAGCATCAGGACACGCTGGCATCAATGAATAACCTCGCAGGCATCCTCAGGATGCAGGGACACAAGGCGGAAGCAAGGCAGCTGCTTGAGCAGACCATCAAACTCAAGCGACATTTGCTGAGCGAGACGCAACCCGACCTGCTCGATTCGATCGATAGCCTGGCTGTTGTGTTGAACGAACTGGGAGACCATGCCGAGGCGCGCAAGCTCCAGGATGAATCATTAACAATGCGACGCAACCTGCAAGGTGAACTTCATCCTGATACGCTGCGTCTGCTCCGTAATCTGGTGTTGACGATGGTCAAGCAGGGGAACCTTGCGGAAGCCATGCGAACCGCGGATGAGCATCGACGGCTGATGCGGCAAGTCGTGACAACAATTCTGCCGGCACTCTCTGATGAAGAGCAACTGAAGTACCTGCAAGCGCAGGATGAAGTCACTTTTCAAATGCTCCTCAGCTTGGGGCTCATCAGCCAACAGCAGCCTGAGTTCGCTGCTCTCTCTGCCAACTGGTTGCTGAACGGGAAGGCTGTCGCCCAGGAGTCGCTCTCAGAACGAACTCGACTCGCCAGGCAGGCGACCGACCCCGTCGTCAGTGAGAGACTCCAGCAGTTGACGTCTCTCCGGAGCCGGTTATCGAGACATGCTCTCAAAACGGTGGCTCCCGGAAAGGAGGAAGCCCATCGGCAACAGCTGACTGAACTTGAGAAACAGGAAGCAGCGTTATCTCGCGAGTTGGGCCAACTCGGACAGGATGTCGAGCGGAAGGAACGGTGGGTCGAAATCGAAGGTGTCCGTCAGACGCTCCCGGATTCCAGCGTCCTGATCGAGATTGCCAGAACTCGATCAGCCGACTTCTCAGCATTCAAGCGGGGACCGGCCCACTATGTCGCCTGGCTCATTCCTCCAGCGGGCCAAGGGGACGTGCGGATTGTGGATCTCGGCGAGGCATCGATGATCGATCAGACGATTCAGGCCAGTCGCAACGCACTAAACGAAGGTCAGGAGATGCTGAGCCGACTCGGTGCTGATGCGGCTGAGGAAAGGGTGAACAAGCCGCTGCGGGCATTGGCGGAACAAGTTCTCGATCCGCTCATCGCTGAGGTGGGCGATGCGAAGAAGTTGATCCTCAGCCCGGACGCTGCCTTGTGGCTCGTCCCGTGGGCCGCTCTCCCACTGAAGGATGGACGCTATGCGATTGAGGAGTATCAGTTCAGTTACGTTGTCAGCGGACGTGACCTGATGGCCAAGTCATCGCCGGCTCCCACGGATGCTGCACCGGTCATCATGGCGGACCCTAACTTTGATCTCACACCCACACTGGAGAACACTCCTGTCGCCAGAGGTGGTCGAAGTGCTTCGCGGTTCGTCGGGTCGTTCAACGACCTCACCAACGTCGGGCGGTTGCCAGGCACGGCGAAGGAAGCCCGGGCCATCACGCCCTTCGTCCAGCAATACCTCGACGCCGCGCCAACCATCCACTTGCAGGATGCGGCTCGCGAAGAGGTGTTCAAACAACTCAAGCAGCCGTCGCTGCTCGTCCTGAGCACACATGGTTACTTCCTCGAAGATCAGCAGCAGGTCGAACCAGCAGACGGCCTAACGACAGATGATCGCCGTAAAGTCGCGGCAACGAGCAACGGTCAGCTCGTCGAGAATCCACTGCTCCGTTGCGGGCTGTTGCTTGCAGGGTGCAACAATCGTGGACAAGCGTCCGACGCGGTCGATGATGGAGTACTCACCGGCATGGAGATCGTCGGCACCAACCTGCGCGGTACGAAACTGGTTGTGTTGAGTGCGTGTGAGACGGGCATCGGCGAGGTGCAGAACGGCGAAGGCGTCGCGGGACTGCGTCAGGCGTTTCAACTCGCGGGGGCAGAGTCTGTCCTTGCGACGCTCTGGCAAGTGCCTGACGAGCAGACGGCCATGCTGATGGAGTACTTCTTCGAGAACCTCGCCGCAGGACAGGGCAAGTCAGAAGCGTTACGCAACGCCCAACTCTCTCTGATGAGCCTCATCGGACGTCACAACAACACCACGCATCCCTACTACTGGGCCGCGTTCACGCTCACGGGATCTTACGAGTAGTGAGCGTCCAGGAATTTGATCAAAGAACGTAGTCATCACGCTCCGAGGGTGTCAGTTTTTTAACCCCGGGCGCGGTGTTGGTTGAACGAGTTGCTGTGGTCAGGCGAACACGGGTTGAAGGCAGAGTGTTGATGGCAGAAGGGGCAAAAGGGGGGGCATTCCGCCGTCC
>JAJDEJ010000204.1 GCA_029259815.1 Planctomycetaceae bacterium
GCCGCACATTCGCTGCGACTCGACACCAGCTGACCCCGCCCCCGCCGTGTCCACTCCGAACCCCGTCCGCCATTCATCACCCAAGCCCGTCCGGGGGAAAGGGGGCCGTCCGCCATTCCCCCACGCACCAACCAAACTCCCTCACGCTCAATGGGCGGATGCAATATTCGGGCTAGTTCCCGTCAGTGCCGTTGATGGGGAGGCGAGTGATGGGCAGACCGCCGAGCGAGCTGAAGGAGTATCGGGAATGGCAGCGGCGACTCAATCGGTACAAAGAGAGCGAGTTGAACGTCGGGTTGTTTTGCCTGCAGGAAGAAACCTCCAGGTCCTTGTTCTATCGCTGGAGCGGGCAGCTGCATGAGGGAATCCCAGAAGATTTGACAGCGGAAGTCGCTGATCGCAAGCAGGCCGAGTCAGATGAGGCGGTGTTCCTGCCGATCACGCTCAAGGCCTCCCCGGTCGAGATCGAACTGCCCAATGGTGGCATCGTGCGGCTGCCGCTGAGCGTCGGCCAGGCGGTGCTGGTGGATGTCATTGGAGCGGTGGGGCGGTTGCGTCCTTGGAAGGGGCCGAAGTGATGACGGATTACTCCGACATCCGGATCTTCTTCTGCGCGATCTCGACGAAGATGACCGACAGCTTCGACAGCCTGATGGGGCAGGCGGAAGTGATCTTCAACCAGAACCCGCTCTCAGGGCACCTGTTCCTGTTCCTCAACCGGCGTCGCGACCGCATCAAGATCCTATTCTGGGATCGTGACGGGTTCTGCATCCTCGACAAGCGGCTGGAGGCGAGGACGTTTCAGTGGCCCGATTTCGAGAGTGACCAGCCGGGGATCGAACTGACCTATGCGCAACTGACGAACCTGCTGGGTGGTTTTGACCTGAAGAGCGGACGCCGTCGCAGGCGGTATCGCCGAGTCACTTCTCAAAAGATTCCAGTTTCTGCGGGAAGCGATCTGGCAGAACCGGCCGCAGTCGATAACACGATTGGCGTGATGGAGAACGCCGACTTTCTTCCGACGGACCTCGGTGAGTGCCATCGCCTTTTGCTGGCTGCCTTCCAGCAAACCGTGCAGCTTGAGGATCGAGGCCGTGAGTTGTCGGTAGAGGCTCGTCGCAAACTCCGTCGCGCGGAGGCCGACCCTGTGCTGGACCGGCTCGACGCCTATCTCGCACGACTTTCGCTGACCGTGCTCCCCAAGAGTGCTCTGTCCAAGGCCGTGGGCTATGCCCGGAATCAGTGGGATGCCCTGCGGTGCGACACGACCGACGGGCGTCTGACGATCGACAACAACACTTCGGACCGCACTCTGCGTGCTCAGGCGATCGGTCGTAAGAATTGGCTCTTTCTCGGCAGCACCGATGCCGGGCCACGAGCGATCGTGCTGTACACCATCCTGGCCGGTGCCAAGCGGCACCGCCTGGAACCGTGGGCCTACGTCCGCGAACTCCTCATGCGACGGCACGCCGAGGATACCTCCCGCGAAGAACTGCTTCCCGATCGCTGGGCCGCCCAACATCCCGAGGCCGTGCTGCAGTACCGACGGGACGAATTGCGCCGCAAAGCCACCGCCCAACGCAACAGACACCGACGCCGTCGAACCCTCGCCAAATCCCGTTGACTGACTATGGACTGACCGAACGCTTACTTGAGTAATTGGTACTAGGCCCCGCCCAGTCACCGACCCTGCCAAATCAAAAACGGGTGGTATTTTCACGTGTCTCACGCGCGACGACTTTTGGGGACGATTCGTCAAACTTTCCGAAGTCTCCTGTGACGTTCTTATGGTGCGCGGAGTTTCTCGAATTCGTTCTCGGAGATCGAGATGTTGCCATCTGCAGGCTGAATACGTTCTCCAAGATGATTTCCATTCTCGTCGCGGATGTGAATCTTCGTCCCTTGGGGAACGGTCACCGTCTCAAAGAGTTGAGGATCGACCTCAGGATTTAACCGAATGGACTCAACCTGAAAATCCTTTCGCCAGTTCTCAATCATCCGGTTCTCAACTAGCCCCACTTTTCTTGATCCATTGTAAGCAGTATCCCTCCAACGCATCGGAATCCAGATCCCCGGTTCGAGTTCCTGCAGCGTGGTGACGGTGCAGATCCCCGTGGGGAGCTTGTCGCTTTGGCGTGACGGTGGCTCCCAGCTGGAGCGAACCGGGAGAAGATTGCGATCGCGCGCCAACCATATTCGGGACGTGCCTTTCACTTTGTCGTTGTCACCAGTGATTCTGTCGCGACGAAGTCGATAGCAGTGAAGACCGTCAACGAGGTCATCCCCCTCATAGGAAATGCGATGACGGTATTTGTTCCCGATGTCGCTGAACTCGGATGTCAGGAATTCCGACAGCTTGCGGCCATCTTTAACGGTGGAAATCAACATCGAGTGCGGACGGTCGAGCCGGACCGAGTCCGTCTGTTCCAGCGATGCCCAGCGAACGGCGAACGGCGAACGTGTTTGCCTCCTGTTGGTTCGTTCGCTGCACGTTACGGGTCCACTCACCGTCATATGCGGAAATGGACCGCGTAAGATACGGTCCGTTCCGGCTGGGAATCTCGCTCTCCTGCTCCAGGTACAGCTGCCCGTCTTGACTGACCGAGCGTCTTCGTTTGCTGGACTTCTGGTATTGCCAAGAAGTGCTTTCGGAACTCAGCGAATTGAGCACGAAGTCATGCTTGAGGTATTGCTCTGTGATGACAACCTCGATGTTTCAATAGAGCGCTTCCTTGAGACGGAGATCCTCGATAATCTCCTCAAGCGTCGTGGATCGTTCTGGTGACAGGGGTGCGGATGGTGCGGACCGTAAACAAGCCCGTCCGGTCCGATTGTGAAGACATCAATGTCATCCGGAATCGAAACGGAAAACTGCGAGGGGGGATAATCTGGTCGTAGTCTTGCGATCTCGAGGCGAAGCGATCCTGACTCTCGTGATTTGATCTTGTTGCGACTCATTGACTCACGATCGTATTGCTTTAATTTGACCGATTTCGGTAGCCATAGCCCGGGGGACAACTCAAGGAATTCATCAACAGTCGACTCCGTCACTGGAAGTTCTCTCCCAAACATGTTGACGATTCTTTGCGACTTCACGCAGTGGTAGTTTCGCTCTGCGGCAAGCCAGAGATACTCAGTCATCGGCTGCCCGTCGCCGAAACGATTCCACCGGTGAACACGGATCTTTTCACACAACAGATCCCCCACTCTTTCGGTGCCAATTCGTTCACTATCCGTTTGATAAATCTCAAATACAGTCCCGTATCCTTGTGGGAAACGTCTGACCTTCGGATGAGTATCGAGCGCCTGTCCTCCTTGCAGATAAATCGAAAGCGGGAAGTTCACATCTAGTCCCAGAACAAGCGGCCGTTTGAGCGTGTTTTTCGGATGGAATTTGCGCAGCGTATCGCGGACGGCGATGCGACATCGTCGGTGCTTCGTCGAGAATATTTCTGTGGCATGTGGCGTCAATTCTTCGCGCTGAGG
>JAJDEJ010000205.1 GCA_029259815.1 Planctomycetaceae bacterium
GGACGGCGGAATGCCCCCCCTTTTGCCCCTTCTGCCATCAACACTCTGCCTTCAACCCGTGTTCGCCTGACCACAGCAACTCGTTCAACCAACACCGCGCCCGGGGTTAAAAAACTGACACCCTCGGAGCGTGATGACCACTTTCTTTGGTCGCCCTCACTCGTGGCGCATCGTCGTTGAGCCTTTGAGCGTTGAGCCTGAGAGATAGGGCGTGCTGATGAACAGGACGTCGTCGAATCCGACCTCGATGTGGACCCTCACTTTATCGTTCTCTCCCGCGGTGTTGACATCGACTTCTGATCCATTGACAAAGAATTGAATCGTCAAATCGGCAGCGTCGACATCGAGAGTCGACGTGAGAAAGTCTTCGATGTATGTCTTCACAACCGCATTCGAGCTGCCATCGACAATGGCACGTCTCGCACCTTCTCGTGACGCGTTGGTGACCAACTGACTGACAGACATTGCCCGTCCGAATTCGACAATCCCCAGCACGACACTGAAGAAAATTGGCAGCACCAGAGCCGCCTCGACGAGGGCCGCACCGCGACGACGCGATCGAACATCGCACCCCTTCTGAGTGAGATTGGTTGGCTTCTGCATGATGTTTGCGCTTTCGCCCGGATCGGACGTGAGGGGGGGCTCGAATCGCAATGCTGCGGAGGTTAGGTCGCGAGGACGCCCGACCCTGCTGACAACGATGGTCAAGAGAGATGGGTGACGTCCTCCTTTTCTCGCAGCATGTTCGCCACGATTGGATTCCCATCAAGAACATACTTCGCACGAGGAGAAGGGCAAATTTCTCCTCCCTTCAGTTGTCAGATGAACTCTGACTCGAGTGACGAATTGAGCATCCTGATCGGATCGATTGCTACAACACACAACTTTTCTGGGAAACCCCTGACCTATCGTCGCCCAATTCGACCTCCGCCTCCTCTGTACCGCAGATTTCAGTTGCGTTGCACAAGGCTTTGATTCCACTCCATGGGACTACATCGCATGAAATCATTGCTTCAGATCGCGGAACGTCGAGGCATTATCCTGCCTCTGGCAGCGATCATGATGACGGTTGTGATGATCTTTACAGCCTTCGTGACTGATTACGGCATTATCCTGATCCAGAAGACGGAGCTGCAGGCGGCCGTCGATGCCGCCACTTTGGCGGGCGTGTTGGATGTGACCGTTGATGAGGCGACCGTCGAAGCCACGGTCGACGAGTACCTGCTTGACAACGGTTTCGACGTCAACGATGCCGCAATTACACGGACACTGGAATACGGCACCTGGGATCCAGATACAGGGGCGTTCACCGTCCAGACAATCGGAAACGTCCACGCGATCCGCGTGAAAGTCGTGACCAATGACGTGCCGGCGTTTTTTGGATCGATCATGGGGTACAGCCATCACACGACCTCGGCGCAGTCCATCGCCGCACAAACATTCGGCCCTCCTCGCGATATCGTCATCGTGCTGGACTGTTCGACATCGATGGACGCATCGATGTCGAATGGTCTCTCTCGAATCGAGAACACAAAGACGGCTGCTCAGGTGCTGGTCAACACCCTCAACGACAACGACCGGGTCTCACTCGCTGTCTACTCCTGGTGGGACGCCATGCGTGACACCGATGATGACGATGACGAATGTGAAAAGACCGGCAAAGTTGAGACCGGCCTCAACTTCAACAGGCAGCCCACTTACGATTTCATTTCGTTACTGTCTGACGGCTTCTACACGAGCGGAACCAACATCGGCGGAGGATACCGCGCGGGTCTTGACGCCTTCCTGTTTGACCCGGCACCTCGGGACGCAACCGAACCCGAACTCGTGAAGATCCTGGTGATGATGACTGATGGCGAAGTCAACAAGCCCGAGCCCTATCCCTCACCCGATCCCGGCCCTACTGGTGTGCTTCCGCCGGGGCCGTACAACTCCAGCGATTATGTTGATCATCAAGCCATGAGATATTGGGCTGATACGATTAAAGCCCGCGGCATCAAGGTGTACACGGTCAAACTGCACGGTTCCTTTGGCGGAACGTTCATGCAAACCGCTTCAGATCCCGATGACTACGACGACCAGTATTACTTCCATATTGACGAAGGCGACGAAGACGTCTCGATGCTGATGGAGATCTACAAAGACATCGGAATCGGTCTTGGAGGTCCCAAGCTGGTGCAATGACAGAGTCGTTGCCACGTCCCCTCAGCCGTGAGTCACATCATGTCCGATGATGCGCATCCCCGCGCTGTTCAACCGTCGTCACGCTGGATCTTCATCCGGGTCGCGGTGCGGCGTTGATCATGGGGACGCAGGGGCGAGGTCGTTGCTGCTCCAGATTGAAACGCTGATGACGCTGATCAGGCGGAGACATGCGGATCTGCAACAAGCTGATCGAGACCGAATCCTCAGGATTGTCCCGCATGTGTGACTCTCATCCGCAACGATCCGCCCGATCCGTGTCATCTGCGTTCTATCAAACCCACCAACTCTCGCAATGACGACGAACGCGTCTCGACAGAATCGAAGCGCTTGTTTCTCCCGTCAAGGAGTCCTATTCTCTGTGGAGCGAGACCGGAGGGATCGCTTGGACCGGCTCCTGCCAACTCATCTCTGGAGACACGCTGCGGATGCGCCCCATTGTTCAGATTTCGCTCGACCTCACCAACATTGATGAAGCTCTGGAGACAGCGGAACTCGCCATGCGGGCGGGGGTCGACTGGTTGGAAGCGGGCACACCGCTCATTCTGGCAGAGGGGCTGCACGGCGTGCGGGCCCTGCGAGAGAAGTTTCCAGAGACGCCGATCGTGGCGGACCTCAAGACGATGGATGGTGGATACCTCGAAGCCGAGATGATGGCCAAAGCAGGCGCGACTCACGTCGTCGTGATGGCCCGTGCACATGAAGAGACGATCAAGTGCGTCGTCCAGGCCGGCAAGGACTTCGGAGCGAAGGTCATGGGCGACAACCTCGGGTGTCCTGACATGGTCGACGGCGCCCGACAGCTCGAAGACCTCGGCTGTGACTTCGTAGTGCATCACATCGGCTACGACGAACGCCGAGGCATCGCCGCGCGGGGAGAACGCATGCCGAGTCCACTTGACGATCTCAAAGCAGTTGTCGATGCAGTCAGCATCCCCGTGCAGGCGGTCGGCGGACTGTCGCTCGAACAGGCGATCGAGACACCCAAGTACGGTGCTCCGCTCGTCGTTCTGGGTGCTCCGCTAACGATCGACGCCGACGCCTTCAAGACAGCCGACGGGAACCTCGAAGCCTCTCTCAAGATGATCTGCGACGCTGTTCACGCTCAGGGAGAGAACGCATGAACCAGCCAGCTGTTGTCAACTTTGCCCCGGAGAAGGGGTCTGTCGAATTGCGTGAAGTACCGCGACCGGAGATCGGCAGCGACGATGTTTTGCTCGAGGTCGCAGCCGTCGGCGTGTGTGGCAGCGATCTGCATCAATGGACCGCTGAACATAGTTGGCCGGTGAACTACCCGGTCACGCTGGGTCATGAGTTCGGCGGACACATTGCGGAACTGGGTTCCAACGTCACCGGCTGGAAAGAGGGGGACCGGGCCGTCAGCGAGACGGCGGCCATCATCGATCCGCTCAATCCCATGAGCCGCGTCGGTTTGTACAACCTCGATCCAACCCGCAAGGGGTTTGGATACGGCACCGACGGCGCCATGACGACGACCGTGCGTGTGCCGACCAGGTGTCTGCATCGTGTCCCCGACTCGCTGCCGTTTGAACAGGCATGCCTGACTGAGCCGTCTTGCGTGGCCTACAACGCCACCGTGATGAACTCATCCATTCGACCGGGAGACCGCGTGGTCGTGATCGGTCCTGGACCAATCGGTCTGTTGTGCGGTGCGATGGCCAAACTGTGTGGGGCCCAAGTCGCAGTCGTTGGCCTTGAGCGTGATCGTGGACGGCTCAGTATTGCTCAAGAGTATGGTTGCGAAGCCGTCGTCGACGGAGTGGAAGACTGGGCACGAGCCCGTGATGGTCTCGGAGCCGACGGCGTCATCGACGCAGCAGGCATCTCTGCGACGCTCAAAGTGGCGATGGACGTCGTGCGTCCCAATGGTTGGATCACGAAGGTCGGTTGGGGTCGTGATCCGGTCGGCTTCTCTCTCGACCCGATCGTGCTGAACAACGTGAGATTGCAGGGGAGCTTCAGTCACAACTGGCCGATTTGGGAACGCGTGCTCTGTCTCCTCGCCGATGGACAACTCGATGTCACCCGTATCACAGGCGGGACCTGGGGCCTCGAAGACTGGCACACGGCGTTCGAGACCATGCACAGTGGCAAGATCGCGAAAGCGGTGTTGACGCCGTAAGGGCAGTGCTAATCCGCAAGCGACAGTCCTCATCAACTCTTCAACTGATCAACTCATCATCTCACCATGCCCCAACTCGCAGTTTTCCCCAAGGCGTATCTGGATCAACTCTGTATCGATGGCACGATGAGCCTCGAAGAGTGGATCGACCTTGCGGCACAACTTGACGTCGATGGGTTGGAGTTCTACACGGGCCTCCTCGATCTCAAAGACGAGTCTCGCTGGCCGGAGTTTCGCAAGCGAACCGAAGATCATGGCATGACGATCCCCATGATGTGTGCATCGCCCGACTTTACGCATCCGGATGCGTCCTTCCGCCAGAAGCAGATCGACAACGAAAAACGCGACATCGACATGACAGCCGAGTTGGGGGGCACCTACTGTCGTGTCCTCTCAGGTCAACGGCGACCGGAGGTCTCTCGGGAAGACGGCATTCGTTACGCCGCCGATTCGATCAAAGCCTGTCTTCCGCATGCCGCTGAGCGTGGAGTCACACTGATTCTTGAGAATCACTACAAGGACAACTACTGGACCTACCCTGAGTTCGCTCAGCACATGGATGTGTTCGCTGACCTCGTCAAAGAGATCGAGGCTCCCAACTTTGGCGTCAACTACGACCCCAGTAATACAATCCTCGCCGGCGAAGACCCGCTGGAACTGCTCGAACTCGTCAAAGAGCGGGTCGTCACCATGCATGCGAGCGACCGCTACCTGACCTCGGGCACGATCGAAGATCTCCGCAAGGAAGAAGACAGTCTCGGCTATGCGACGCGACTGAGTCACGGCGAAATCGGCAAGGGGATGAATGACTACGATGCCATCTTCTCGACGTTGGTGAGTGTTGGGTTTGACAGTTGGATCAGTATCGAAGACGGTGTCGACGGCTTCGATCAACTCAAAGCGAGCGTCGCTTTCCTGAATGGTAAGATCGCCGAGCACTGGCCAAAGTAGCCGTCACGCTCCGCGTGACGAGCGGTCGTCGGAGTGCGTTGACGAATTCTCTGAGGACATCTTCACTTGATCGTGACATCACGCGGAGCGTGATGACTACTTTGAGGTCTCGTATCCGTGAGCAACGCACAACACACGACCGTCAGTGTCGACCTTGGCGATCGCAGCTACGACATCGTGATCGTCAGTGGTGAGTTAACGTCGATCGCGAAGCACGTCGATCCTTGGGGTGAGCGTTTGGGCGGATGGCCGGCGACGGGCCGTAAGGCCGCGATCGTGACAGACATGAATGTCCAACCTCACGCGGAGGCAGTGCAGCACTCACTGGCGATCGATGGTTGGCACACCGAACTGATCGTGATCGAAGCCGGTGAGCAATCAAAGTCGCTGAGCGTCATGGCAGTCATGTACGACCGTCTCGTCGCTATGCAGGCGGACCGAAAGACACTTGTTGTTGCCGTCGGTGGTGGCGTGGTGGGCGACGCGGCCGGGTTTCTGGCAGCGACCTATGCACGAGGTGTCCCCTTTGTGCAGGTGCCGACGTCGCTGCTTGCGGACGTGGACAGTTCGGTCGGTGGCAAGACGGGGATCAATCATCCGCAAGCGAAGAACCTCATTGGCGCGTTTCATCAGCCACTGGGCGTGTTCATTGACACCGATGCCCTCGGCACGCTTCCCGACCGTGAGTACCGTTCTGGTCTCGCGGAAGTGATCAAGTACGGCGTGATTCTGGATGCTGAGTTCTTCGCGTATCTCGAAGACAATATTGCCGGCTTGAACGATCGCGACCCCGATGTCCTGCGACACGCGATCGCTCGCAGTTGTCGTCTTAAGGCGGATGTCGTCGAACAGGATGAGTACGAACGCATCGGGTTACGAGCCGTGCTCAATTATGGTCATACCTTCGCCCATGCCTATGAGGCGCTCGCAGGGTATGGTGAGTTGCTGCATGGTGAGGCGGTAGCAATCGGGATGGTCGACGCCTCGCGACTGGCAGAACGCCGCGGACTGATTGATGCTTCGATCACGGAGCGACAGGGACATCTTCTCAATGATGTTGGTCTCCCAACGTCTCGTCCAGCACAAGCCAACTGGCCGACCGACGACATCTTGAACCGGATGCGATTAGACAAGAAGACGCTCGGCGGAAAACTTCGTTTCATCCTGCCGACCAAACTCGGGCATGTCGAGTTGTTTGATGACGTGCCGGAGGATGATGTGAGAGCCGTCCTATGAAGATCAATCGATATCCTGGTTCTGAGGGACGGACTGACGTCTTCTCTGGCATCGTTCGACGGCATAGCCGTCGGCTTGGGAGTGAGGAGCGTCGTTTCTTAATCCTCCTTTGTCTCGCCGCGGTCTTCGTTGTTGGCCCCACTTGTCATGTGATCTTAGGTGAAGATCCGGTTCGACTCCGATCGGATGCACCAGTTATCGAGTCCTCTTGGGACGACCTGTTGGAGGGCGTCGAGACGGCAGAGGATTGGCAGCGGCATCGCAAGGTCCTTCAGCGGCGATATCTGGAGTTGCTGCGAGACGAGCACAAGCCGCCGCGAATACCGTTGGACTTAGAGGTCCATGAGACAGTCGAAGTGGATGGCCTCTACGAACGACGGCTCATCAGCTATGCCGTCGAGGCGGATGAACGAGCACACGCGTACTTGGGTGTGCCACTCCAGCGGGATGGCGCACTACCCGCCGTCGTGGCTCTGCATGGGACGTTTGAACATGGCAAGGAACGAACTGCGGGTCTGCTCGACAACCCGAACAAGGCATACCTCGATCACCTCTGTCGTCGCGGGTATGTCGTGATCGCGCCGGACCACTTTGTCGCCGGGCATCGGACTCCGTCGGAGGGATCGTACGAGACAGGGCGCTTTCACAAGAAGCATCCGGAGTGGACGTCCGTCGGCAAGTTCACGTACGAACATTCGATTGCGGTCGACGTCTTGCAGTCACTCGACGAGGTTGACGACGAGAACATTGGAGCTCTTGGGCACTCCCTCGGCGGGCACGGCACGATGTTTCTCGCGGCCTACGACGATCGCATCAAAGCGGCCGCCGGCAACTGTGCAGCATCGTTCTTTCGACACAATCCCAAAGTCGAAGCATGGTCACGTGATCATTGGTATGTCTACTTCAAACACCTGCGTCCGGGGTTGCTCAAGGGCGAATTACCGCCGATCGATTTTCACGAAATCATGGCCCTCATAGCTCCCCGAGCGTACCTCGATGTCGCCGGTCTGAATGACGGTCCTCCCCTCACGCAGCGTCAACGGGCGTTGATGTTGATGAAGGTGATGGACGTCTACGAACTCGTCGGCGTGCCGGAGAATTTTGCGTTCTATATGCATGGTCGCGGCCATTCCGTCGAACATGAGACTCGAGCTCTCATCTATGCCTGGATGGACACTCATCTCAAGCCACCGGACGCGACGGCGACTCGGTTGGTGACGCCAGTCGAGTAGGCTTGAGGGCCTGTCGACGGAGAGTGACTGACCGTCCGGAACGTCCTGCTTGCGTGGATGTTTGTCCGGGCCTATTCTGACTGAATGGAACGAACTCCACGTCGAATTTCTGGTGGTCCACGTCGCATGCAGGCACGCACGGTCCGAGGTCAGTTGATCCGCTCACTGACGGTCGCGGCTGGTGTGTTTTCCCTGTGGCTTGTTTCATGGGCGTCCGCCGCGGAGCCGTACCTGGAATTCGTGCGAGGTCTGCGCTCGCGGCAGTTCTATGATCTGGCGGTGACTTATCTTGATCAGATCGAACAGGACGACGCGACCCCGGCAGACGTCCGAGTCGTCATCCCATTTGAGCGTGCTGTCACGTTGCTCGACAGCTCCCGGTTGATCAAGAATGCTGATGCCCGGTCCAAGCAACTTGACGAGGCACAGGCTTTGTTCGAGCGGTTCGCCAACCAGTCGCCCGATCATCCGCTCCGTGCGCAAGCGAACACCGAACAGGCACGCATCCTGCTCAATAAGGCGCGCCTGCAAATGTGGCAGGCCAATGCGGCCGCACCCCAGCAAGCGCGCGAGTTGGTGTCACAAGCGCGCAATATCTTTCAGCAGGCACATGATCAGTATCAGGCGGCTTGGGAACAGCTGAAGGGGTTCATTCCCGAGGAAGAAAAGGTCAAGCAGGCGGAGCGGGCGGATGCCGAGCGACTGTTCATGCAGGCCCAGCTTGATCTGGCTCGCTGCACCTATGAAGAAGCACAGACGTACGACGAGGAGTCCGACAAACGAACCGAACTGCTCAATCAGGCGGCGCTCCAGTTCGAGACAATCCATCAGAAATACCGCAGTCAGATTGCGGGCCTGCATGCACGCATGTGGCAGGGCAAGTGCTTCGAGGAACAGGACGATATTCGCAAGGCCCTGGGTATCTACAACGAAATCCTGGAACACCCCGGTGACCAACTGCGATCGCTCCAAGATCAAGTCCGCTGGTTCCGGTTGATCTGCCTCAACCATGAGAGCCGGAACGACCATCAACTGGTCGTTGAGGAAGCGACCAACTGGCGAAACGAATCCGCCGACCGCATTCGGACAATGGTCGGACTTGGTATCCAGTACGAACTCGCGAGAGCCCAACAAGCGATTGCACAATCCGACCGTGCGATGTCGGAAGTCCTGAAGGCAAGCATGCTCAATGAGTCGCTCGACAATGCCAGGGCTGTTGCCCGCTATCCGGGACCGCTCAGAGCCCCGGCGACGGCCCTCACGCAAAAATTGATGATCGCCCTGAACAAGGAAGAGGGAGAACCACGAGATTTCGACACCGCCTTCGTGAAGGCCAACACACTGTTGGAAGAGACTAAGTCGCTCAACGCCCAGATCACAGAGGCACAGTCGTCCGAGGAGACAGATGAGTTAAAGGAACTGCAACTCAGGGTGCAGGCAACCGCCAGCGAGATGGCACGACTCTACGATCTGGCCCTCAAGCTCGTGAATTCGCAGACAGATCCAGAGCAGATCAACATCGCGAGATTTCGGTTGGCATATGCGTACTACCTCGAAGGGAAGTACCTCGAAGCGGGCGTGATGGCTGACTACGTTGCTCACAAGTTTCGGGACGATGCTCCCGAAGTGGCGGTTGAATCGGCCTACATCGCACTTGCTGCGTTTGATCGGATGTTCTCAGCAGCGGCAACAGACAACCGCGAATTCGAGATGCAGCAGCTGATGAACACTGCAAGGTTTATCGCCGAGACTTGGCCGGAAAGTGATCGGGCCATCGATGCCCGACTGGCAGTCGCACGCATCTTTCGGCAGACCGATGAGCCTGTGCAAGCGGCCGAGTGGTACGCTCAAGTCCCCCCCACGTCTAAACAGTATGCAGACTCACAGCTGAGTGCTGGGCAATCATATTGGAATGCTTATCTCACACGAGCCGCGCTGCCGGAGGGCGAGCGTCCGCCAGCCGAGCAACTCGCAGAGTGGAAAGCAAAAGCCGAGGGACACCTCACGACCGGCATCGACCGGCGACAACAGCAAATCCCCGAAGACGCAGACACGCCGGACGATCTTGCACTCGCGAAATTATCGCTGGTGCAGATTCGTAATTCGCAGGGCATCTACACAACGACCGATGGTAAGCAGGGGGCGATCGAATTGCTCACCGAACCTCCGCACGAGGTGATGGTCGCGGTTGCTGTGCCCGAAGGACAGCCACGTCCGACCAAGGCGGGAGCCGTGCAGAGTCAGGCGATTGCCAGTCTGGCGTATCAGCAACTCCTGCGAGCTCGTATCGGCATGCGGGACCTTGAAGGCGCGCGACAAGCACGTGAGCAACTCGAAGCGATCGCCAGCGCAGGCGGGGACGGCGGTGCCCTCACTCAGGTGTATGTCGCCTTCGGACAAGAGCTGCATGCGGAATTGGAACAATTGCAGGCTGCCGGTGCCACGGCACGACTGAACGAAGTGCGTGCCGCGTTCGAGTCGTTCCTCGGTGATTTGTTCGACCGCAAAGAGGGGCAGACATTCAACTCGTTGCTCTGGATCGCGGAGACGTATACAGGTCTCGCAGAAGGGTCTGTCAGTGATCGTGACAAGGCGAAGACGTACTTCGATCGGGCTGCGGCGACCTATGACGAAATCATCAAGCGCGCCGCAGCAGAGCCGGGGTTTGTCGGAACGCCGGGACAACTCGTTGGCGTCCAACTGCGTCTGGTCAACTGCCGTCGCAAGCAGGGAGACTATGCAGCTGCCGAGCAAG
The DNA here is from genome assembly GCA_029259815.1 of Planctomycetaceae bacterium. Lineage (GTDB taxonomy): Bacteria > Planctomycetota > Planctomycetia > Planctomycetales > Planctomycetaceae > JAHBXU01. Next base: position 10,520 of record JAJDEJ010000205.1, read on the forward strand.
TCATGCAGCAGGTTCTGGCAGAGCGACCGAACGCGATCGATGCTCAAATCGAGGCTGCACGGCTCTATGAAGACTGGGCCACCAGCGGCAGCGGCAATGCGGCTGAGAAGTTGCAGGTTGCCATCGACGGACAAGACGACGCCGGACCCATGTGGGGCTGGGCGCAGATCGCACTTCGATTGCAACGGGCGATCGAATACGGACAATCGCCGGCCGACTACACACAAAAACACATTGATGCACGATATCACCTGGCTCATTGTCAATTGGAACTCGCTGACGAGCAGACTTCAAACGAGGCTATGGTCAAGCATCTGGATGACACCCGCTTTGGTATTCAGCGATTCATTGCGATTACGAACGACATCCCGGATGCAGATTGGCAGCGGTTTAATGATCTGTACCAGAAGACATTGGCCGAGTTGGGGGAACCGGTCACTCCCCTGGTCCGACGTACGGCTGTGGCTGACAACGGTGAACAGTCCATCGCCCCGCCTGAAGGAGTGAGCACCACACCAGTCCCCTCGCCGACGCCCGACCCCGCTGCTCAAGCCGCTCCGTATGATGGTGGTGGATTCAGCAACGTATTACTCATCGTTGTGTTGTTGACCCTCGGCATTGGCACAGCGGCGGGCATCTATGTGATGACTGTTCAGCAGGATAAGAAACGACGCGCCAAGTACGCCTCCATCGGCTCGGAAAAATCCGCAACACCAACGTCTAAGACTCGCAAGAATCGCTGAACATCAGAGCCGCAATCGTTCAGTCGTGGATGTCTCTCAGTGACTCGGAAATCATATGATCAATCGCCAAATCATCAGTACGGTCCTGTTCGGCAGCTTACTCATTTCCGTTGTCGATCGTACGGCTGTCGGTCTCGACACAATCACTCGCCGGAGTACGGACAAGCGGGCTGCGGGTGAAATCACCGACGTCAGCAAGACCGAAGTCACAGTGAAGCCCAAGGTTGGCTCGGCGACGAAAGTACCGGCCAATGACATTATTCGCATCGAATGGGACAGCGAGCCGGCGTCGCTCAAGCTTGCAAGAAGCAATGCAGCCGGCGGTCAGTACGAGTCGGCTATTGAAAACTTTAACAAGGCGAAGTCCGATGCACCCGCCAGCAAGGAGTTCCTTCAGGCGGACATCGCCTACGGCATCGCCCACGCAACCGGCAAGCAGGCTCTTGTCGATGCTGAACAGCAAGAGACAGCTGTCGCCCTGTTGAATACTTTCATCGAAGATCATGCCGACCACTACCGCTTCTTCGACGCTCTGCTCCTCTTGGGAGATGTCCACCTCGCGAGGGAAGAAACGACGGAAGCGGAAGCGGTTTTCAACCGAGTGGCAGCGGCCCCCTGGCCTGACTACCAGATGGCCGCAAACGTCGCATTGGGACGAGCTGCCATCTCGCGAGATGACATTGTCGGAGCGCGAAGCGCCTACGAGAAGGTTGCCGGCATGACGGCGAGCGGCCCCGCAGAGGAGTCTCGAAAGTTCGAAGCCCTGCTTGGTCTGGCGACAGTCCTTCAGCGCGAGAACAAGTTTAAAGAGGCAGCGGAGGCCCTGAACGAAGTTATCCTCAACTCATCTGCTGATGACACACGCCTCCAGGCCGAGGCATACGTCCGACAGGGTGACTGTTACGCGGCGATTGGCGACCGGGAAAAGGACGCCGTCATGGCTTACCTGCATCTCGATGTGATCCCCTCGCTCTCGGTCGAAAAGGATCTGCACGCCGAAGCGTTGTACCATCTGGCGAAGCTCTGGCCGAATCTTGGACACGTCGATCGAGCAGACCTTGCCGCGGGAAAGCTGCAATCAGAGTATCCCAACAGCCCCTGGACGAAGAAACTGGCCAATGAGTGACGAACGACTGGTCTCACTCGATATCGATGATCGCGGGATCGCCCGGCTGACGCTCAACCGCCCCGATGCACGGAATGCTCTTTCGGACGAACTGATGCAACAGCTCAGGCATCATCTCCAGACCCTCGCCGAGGACGACGAGGTCCGTGCGGTGGTGCTGACGGGGGCAGGCGATGTCTTCTGTGCCGGCGGAGACCTCAAGGGGATGAAACGGCAGGTCACGAACACCCGTGATGGACGCATCCGCGATGCGTCAGAATTCGCATCCACGCTCCGTGAACTCGACCAGCTTCCCAAACCATTGATCGGTCGCATCAACGGCCCTGCCTTCGGCGGAGGCGTCGGCCTGATGTCCTTGTGTGACATCACGATTGGACTGACGGATGCCACGTTCCGTCTCACGGAAGTCACTCTCGGGCTGATCGCAGCCACGATCTCACCTTACGTCGTAGCCCGCATTGGCGTTCCCCACGCTCGACGAATGATGCTGAACGCTCTCCCCCTCAATGGTCACCATGCCCATCAGCTGGGACTCCTTGATGTTGTCGTCGATTCCACCAAAGCGCTTGATGAAGCTGTCTCGCAGGAAGTCTCACACCTCCTGCAGTGTGCTCCAGACGCGGTCGCCAAGTCAAAGGCCCTCATTCGTTACGTCAGCACGCACTCCGCCGACGAGAACTTCCAGCACACCGTCAACGCCCTTGCCGACGCGTGGGAGACTGAAGAGATCCGCGAAGGCATCGACGCCTTTCTGGGCAAGAGAAAGCCCAACTGGAACGTGACGTAGTCAAAAAAAGTAGCCATCACGCTCCGCGTGATGAGCGGATATGGTGAAAGCGTCCGGCGATGCTCTTCGCGTCTCAATGTACCTGCTCGTCACGCGGAGCGTGACGGCGACTCGAGCAGTGATACCGGCAACTCAACGAAACGCGACCGGAGATACTCACCGAGACTCTTCGCTTGTCCATCGAACCGGACAGACGACGCGACGCCTTCGCCCAGAAGTCCGACAACCACAAAGTTCAGCGACCGAAGGTTGCGGAATTCGTACCGCCGAACCTCCAACTCAGCCGCCTCGGGAATGAGCTGCTGGAATCGCTCGACACTCATCTTCTCAGCGAGCCATGCATAAGCCTCATCGCGACGAGCCCAGACACCCACGTTGGCATTCCCCCCTTTGTCGCCCGAGCGTGCGCCAAAGATGGTTCCCAGCGGGACAGCCTTTGTCGGTCCTCCGGGGACTGGTGTCGAGAGATGGGTGGGGCCGTCGATCTCAACCGACCCTTCTGTTCCCATTGTCGGTGGAATGGAAATCTGCGTGCCATCCTCCACGACGACGACCTGTTGCGGCACATCCGCGGGCACGAGCGCGGGCCAGTAGACACCGAAAGGGCTGCCGTCGGTCGGGGGTGTCGTCGTAAACAGTCCCGGATAGCTGGCGAGCACCATCTCCACAATCTTGCTGGAGAATTTGCGACCGACGACGTTCGCATCGCGACTCTTGACTGTCACTTTGAGCAGCGAGGTCGCCTCCTGATTGGCCAGAGCATTCTCCTTCGCGGTGTTCGACAGGTTGATGTCGAACTCATCAAACCGACTGACGTTCAGTTCGTGACGCAACGTCCGTTCGACCAACTTGGCTTTCTCCTCGATATCAAGGCCCGTAAGCACAAACGTCATTTGATTGCGATACCCACCCAGATAGTTGAGGCAGACCTTCACATCCGGAGGCGCCGGCTCACCTTGGATGCCAGACAACCGCACGCGGTCCGGTCCCTCTTGCTCAATCTGAATGGTGTCAAAACGTGAGACGACATCCGCATTGGCGTACGCCGGTCCCGCGATCTCGTATAGCAGTTGAGCCGTCACCGTTCCGATCGACACCTCTCCACCAGTCCCTGCGTGCTTCGTGATGACGGACGAACCGTCCGCGTGCACCTCAGCGATCGGAAAGCCCGGATGCTCCAGCCCGGACACTTCTTTGAAAAACGCATAATTGCCCCCGGTACACTGCGTGCCGCACTCGATGACATGACCCGCGACAATCGCTCCCGAGAGTGCGTCCCAGTCATCTCGCTTCCAACCGAAGTGCCAAGCTGCCGGCCCAGCGACGACTGATGCATCCGTGACCCGTGGACAGACGACGACATCGGCCCCCTGGTTCAGTGCCTCAACAATCCCCCAACATCCCAGATACGCATTCGCCGACAGGGGCGTCACATTAAGTTCGTTGAGCGGCTTGCCCGTGTCGAGATGACGCAGTTCATGACCCGCTTCCTGCAATGAACCAAGCTGAGGCAGCAGGTTGTCTCCTTCGATGTGTAGGATCTTCGCTGAGAGTCCGAGCCGATCACACATCGCACGCAGCTCGTTCGTCAGACCTGCTGGGTTGAGGCCGCCCGCATTGGTCACGATCTTCACGCCCTTGTCGAGCGCCAGGCCGAGCACGTCCTCCATTTGTCTGAGGAACGTGACGGCATATCCCTTCGAAGCGTCCTTCTGCTGCGACTTCCAGAGGATCATCATTGTCAGTTCGGCGAGGTAGTCGCCGGTGAGGAAGTCGATCGGGCCTCCTTCGATCATCTCCCGCGCCGCAGCAAGACGGTCGCCGTAGAAGCCGGAACAGTTGGCGATACAGAGTGGTTCACTCATAAAGTTGCCTGCTTATTCTTCATCAATGACCGCCAAAACTTCCCCCGCTGCGATTGTCTCGCCCGGCTGGACCGCCAACTGGCTCACACGACCGGGCGTCGGCGCTGTAATCTGGTGGAGAACCTTCATGGATTCGATCACCACGAGGACGTCGCCTGCCTTGACGGAATCACCCTCACTGGCCAGTACCTCGCTGACGACACCGGGCAACGGAGCCGTCAACGAACCGGCGACCGCATCGGCATCGATTTCGGGGAATCGGGGCTGCTCCTTGAGGGCCGTACATCCCCGTGAACTGTCGACGTAAAACGTCTGGCCCACCCGATGCACCAGATACGTCCGCTGCACACCGTCCAGCAACAACGATACTTCGTTGGCTGTGCCGTCGATGAGTTGCGAATCCGCCTGTTCGACTCCGTCAATCAACAGGGAGAGGCCGCTTCGAGCAAGTCGATACTGAACGTCGATCTCACCAGAGGGACTTGTGAACTGCACCTGCTGGAATTGCGACGGGTTGTTTCTCCAGCCGGTGGGGATGCTCGCCAGCGAGTCTGCCTTCGCTCGTCGCTCGGCTTGCGACGCCAGCGCGGCTGCCACCGCATGCAACTTCTCGACAGACGCATCACCCATTGGAGCGGCCAACTCGGTGACGTCATGACGTTCGAGAAAGTGCGTGTCGGTCTCGCCGGCGATGAACTCCGGATGCCGCAGCGCACGGACGAGCAATTCGCGATTGGTCTGCAGGCCGTGAATCTGTGTCGTCGCCAGTCCGCCCGCCAGTCGTGCCGCCGCTTCGGAGCGTGTGGGCGCGTGAACAATCACCTTGGCCAGCATCGGGTCATAGAACGGCGAGACATCGCACGCCTCGTCGACCCCCGTGTCGACACGCAGCGATCGATCGACAGGGAAACGACAGCGGTGCAATCGCCCTGCTGCCGGGAGATAATCGTTCGCGGGGTCTTCGGCGTACAGACGAGCTTCGATGGCATGACCAGTGAGACTCGCGTGTCGCGCCTCGTCGGGCAGTGGTTGTCCTTGTGCGATGAGGATCTGCAACCGCACAAGATCGAGCCCGGTCACGCACTCGGTGACGGGATGCTCAACCTGCAAGCGTGTGTTGACTTCGAGGAAATAGAATTGCCCTGATTCTGTCAGCAGGAATTCGACCGTGCCTGCGTTGACGTAACAGATCTGTTCACCCGCCTTGATGGCCGCATCACACAACCGCTGCCGCAACTCTTCATCGACAGCGGGCGAGGGCGACTCCTCAATAATCTTCTGATGCCGACGCTGGATCGAACACTCTCGCTCGAACAGGTGGATCACATTGCCGTGTGTGTCGCCGAAGATTTGAACTTCAATGTGCCGTGACGACTCGATGTAGGGTTCGATGAACAGTGTGCCATCGCCAAATGCGGACTCGGCTTCCTGACGGGCCGTGTCGAGTGCCTGCTCCAACTCGGAGTCGTCTCGCACGATCCGCATGCCGCGACCACCACCGCCGGCGGACGCTTTGACGAGCAAGGGCCATTTGACATTGACGAGTTGCTTCTTGATTGCATCGATCGACTGATCGCTGACGTCGATCGTGGACAGGACAGGCACGCCGGCCTGTTGCATGAGGAGTTTGGCCTCGATCTTCGAGCCCATTGCGGCGATGACGTCCGCTGAGGGACCGATGAACGTGATCTCGGCATCGGCACATTGGCGGGCGAACTCCGCGTTCTCGGCGAGGAAGCCGTAGCCGGGATGCACCGCATCGCTGCCCGTCTTGCGAGCTGCATCGAGAATGGCATCCATGCGGAGATACGACTCAGCCGGTCGGGCGCCGCCCAACAGCACAACCTCGTCCGCCTCACGCACGAACGGTTCGTCACGATCCGGATCGGAACAGACCGCAACGGTCGCGATGCCCATCTCGCTGCACGTCCGCATGACTCGCCGCGCAATCTCGCCGCGGTTGGCGATGAGTAGTTTGCTGATTCGTCTATCCATTCGAGTGGGTGGCACGCCCTGACGTCAGGAAGGGCGTGGCATCTGTTCTGGAGGATTCATTGGTGCTCACCGCGCTCGCCACGCTCATCCCGTTGGTCTGGGCGTGCCACCCAGCCGAACGCTTCATGCGATTTTCGAGCTTCAGGCATTCGAGCTTCCTTCGTCATTCTGATTTCGAGTTCGAGTTCACTGCGTCACATACGAAAGACGCCGAACTCGCTGGTCCCTTTGACCTCCGCAGAGTGGCAGGCGGACAGGGCGATGCCCAGGACGGTGCGTGAGTCGCGGGGGTCGATGATGCCGTCGTCGTAGAGTCGGGCGCTGGTGAAGGGCGCGAGCGATTCGCTTTCGATCTGGTTCTCGATCGCTTGCCGCATCATGGCGTCCTTGTCTTCATCAAACGGTTTGCCCGCCGCCTGCGCGGCTGCTCGCTGCACGATCGACATGACTCCCGCCAGCTGCTGGGGCCCCATGACGGCTGTCTTGCTGTTGGGCCAGATGAACAGGAAGCGAGGCTCGTACGCGCGACCGCACATGCCATAGTTGCCCGCTCCATACGAGCCCCCGATCTGCAGCGTGATGTGAGGCACGTGGCTGTTGGAGACGGCGTTAATCATCATCGCACCGTGTTTGATGATGCCCCGTTGCTCGTACTCCTTGCCGACCATATACCCCGTCACGTTCTGCACGAACACCAAAGGTACGTTGTTGCGGTTGGCCAGTTGAATGAACTGCGACGCCTTCTGAGCTTCGTCTGAGAACAACACGCCCTGTTGGTTGGCGAGGATGCCGACCTCGAATCCGTGAATGGATGCCCAGCCAGTGATGAGGTTCGCCCCGAACGCGGGCTTGAACTCATGCATGCGTGAACCATCGACGATCCTCGCCAGAATCTCCCGCATATCGACGGGGATCTTGAGGTCCGCCGGTGCGAGGCCGAGTAACTCTTCGGGATCACGCAGAGGTTCCTCCACATGCTCGTGCGGCGACGGGCCGAGCTTGTGCCAATTCAGGTTGGCGACGATCTCACGACCAAGACGAATTGCATCTGTCTCGTCGACAGCCAGATAGTCACTTAGGCCAGAGACCCGCGAATGCATCTCAGCACCGCCCAGTTCTTCATCGGTCGATTCTTCACCGGTCGCCATCTTCACCAAAGGCGGTCCGCCAAGGAAGACCTTCGCACGCTCCTTCACAAAGACCGTGTAGTCACACATGGCCGGCGTGTAGGCACCGCCGGCAGTCGAGTTGCCAAACACGAGAGCAATCGTAGGGATGCCCATCGCGGAGAGCTGCGTCGAATCACGGAACGATTGCCCGCCCGGCAGGAAGATCTCCGACTGTCGCGGTAGATCCGCTCCACCTGATTCGACGAGCGTGACATAAGGGAGCCGGTTCTGTTTGGCAATGTCGAACGTTCGCAGGGCTTTCTTGAGCGTGAAAGGATTTGTCGCACCGCCACGAATCGTGGGATCGTTACCGATAATCAGACACTCGACGCCCGACACAACGCCGATGCCTGTGACGAGTGACGCCCCCACTTCATACTCGGTCCCGGTCGCTGCGACGGGAGAGAGTTCGAGAAAGGGTGAATCTCGATCAACGAGCAACTCGATCCGCTCACGAACGAGGAGCTTGCCTCGCTTGTGATGACGTGTGACGTATTTCTCCCCACCGCCCGCACGTGCAGCAGCGAGAAGCTCGTTCAACTCGTCCAACTGCGCAAGCATCGACTCCCGGTTGGCCTGAAAGTGGTCCGAGTGACGATCAAGTCGCGAGGGGAGAACGGGACGATGAGTGATGAGGTACGCTCTCGAATTGTTCAACAGTGGTCAAAGACCGGGTGGCACGCCCCTGACCAACGGGAAGGGCGTGGCGCCGGCAGTGCGTGCATCCAGACGTCTCAACGCCCCATCAATCGAGCATCGGCAACGTCCGATCAATCTCCAAATACACAGGACCCAGACCAGCGTACCATCTCGCGCTGGACCATTCCCAATCAACAGGGCGTTCGACAAGTCCACGCCGCACTGGGTTGGCATGAATGTAGTCGATCATCGATTGCAATGTCCGTCTCTGATCGACGTTTCGGTCATAGCCTCCCCCCGGTTGCCAGAAACGACGGCGGACTGTTTCCCCCTCGACGACCGTGATTCGGGGAATCCAATCGGGTGCGTTCCTCTCAAGCCATCCGATCGCTGTTCTGGAGACACGTTCCTTGACCTGTCCCTGAAACTTTCCAATTTTCACTCCGACTTCTCGGGGAGACACCAGCAAATGCACATGCTCCGGCATGATGACCCAGGCCCAGAGGTCGACCGGCCATTCCTGGCGAGCTTTCTGCAACTCATCAATGAACCAGAGTCGAGATCGATCACGAGCCAGGAATGGGAATCGTTTGTAGCATGAGAATGTCAACTCACGAGGCTCGCAACCTTCCTCGAATCTTCGTCGACGCTTTGTGTTGTAGGTACGACCGGTTTTAGGATCACGAATCTGCATGAGGCTGAACAATTGTCTGGTTGATAGCCGTTGAATGCGCGCTCGCCACGCCCTTCCCGTTGGTCAGGGCGTGCCACCCGGTTTCACTTCCCCGGTGCAATCCCTTCGTATTTGGCGATGATGCCGAGCATGACCTCATCAGCTCCAGCACCGATCGACCACAGGCGTGAGTCTCGGTAGTAGCGGGCGAGCGGGTACTCTTCCATGTACCCCATTCCGCCGTGGAACTGCATGCAGGTGTCGGCAACCTCTCTGGAGAGGCGACCCGCCTTGAGTTTGGCCATTGATGCCTCCCGCGTGTAGTCCTCGCCAGCCTCCATCTTACGGACACAGTGGTAGCACATCTGCCGGAGGAATTCGGATTCCGAGATGAGTTCGGTCAGCTTGAAGTAGATCCACTGGTTCTCGATCAACGGCTTGCCGAATGTCTCCCGACCGCGGCAATACTCGATCGTCATTTGCAAAATCTTGTCAGCACTCGCCGCACAGGCTGCTGAGCTGACGAGGCGTTCGTTCTGGAATTGCTCCATCTGATAGATGAACCCCATGCCCTCCTCACCGATGCGGTTCTCGACTGGCACACGCACATTGTCGAATGAGAGTTCCGCCGTGTCGCTGGCCCAGTTACCAAGCTTCTTGAGCTTCTTCGTGACCTGAAATCCCTCAGCGTCGGTCGGCACGACGATCAGCGACATACTGCGATAGCCCGGCTCCTGCGACGTCTTCGCCAACAGGACAATAAAGTCGGCCTGCACCGCGTTGGTGATGTACAGTTTGCTGCCGTTGATGACATACTCGTCGCCGTCTCGCACAGCCTTGGTGCGAATGGCAGCGACGTCGGACCCGGCCCCCGGCTCGGTCACCGCGATCGAACAGACAGCATCGCCGCTAATGGCCGGGGCAAGGTATTGCTCTTTGAGGGCATGCGTCCCGTATGTGTTGAGTGCAGGCGTGGCCATGTCGGTCTGCACACTCATCGCCATCGGAATTGACCCGCCATTGATGTGGGACAACTCTTCCGACAGCGCGATGTTGTACCAATAGTCGGCCCCCATCCCGCCGTACTCTTCCGGGTAGGACAATCCGAGAAGACCCAAGTCCCCCGCCTTCTTGAACACCTCGTGAGCCGGAAAGAGTTCGGCCTCTTCCCACTCGTCAACATAGGGATTGATCTCCTTGTCGATGAACTGCCGCACCGACTCACGGAACAGATCGTGAGCCTTGGTGAAACCGGTTCCCGGCACGGTCACATCCGCACGCGGTTCAAGCACATCGGTCGACATCGGGAGACTCCTGAGAGAAGCAGCAGACGTGAGAAGTGGGTCGTGATATTGTAGCCGCAGATCCGCTGACTGCCACGCATCACAAGGTTTGCCTACGGGTCAGTTTGACGAAACTGGGGTGGCACGCCCTGACGTCAGGAAGGGCGCGGCGATTCGCTCTGGAGCCTGCAATCCCTTCTCCCGCGCCCGCCACGCCCTTCCCGATGGTCAGGGTCGTGCCACCCTCATCGGCCAAACTGAACGACTATCCGGTCGAGCCCTCGCGCAGTTCCACGCGTCGGATCTTGCCACTGACGGTCTTGGGCAGGTCAGCGACGAACTCGATCTCGCGAGGGTACTTGTATGGAGCGGTCGTTGTCTTGACGTGCTCCTGCAATTCGCGAATGAGGTCGTCACCTGCGCGGGTCGGGTCGTTCAAGACCACAAACGCCTTCACGATCTGTCCTCTCGTCTCGTCCGCCTTGCCGACGACGGCTGTCTCGACGACGAGTGGGTGTTCGAGGAGCGCACTCTCGACCTCAAACGGGCCAATGCGATAGGCCGCACTGCTGATGACGTCGTCGGCGCGGCCTTCAAACCAGAAGTAGCCATCTTCGTCCATGCGTCCGCAGTCGCCGGTGAAGTACCAGCCGTCGTGGAACGACTCTGCGTTGGCTTCGTCGTTTCGCCAATACTCCTGGAACAAACCGAGAGGACGCTCCGGCTCAAGACAGACGGCAATGTGTCCATCTCGATCGGGAGGCAGACGGTTACCTGATTCGTCGACGATGGCGAGGTCGATGCCCGGTGCGGGCAGACCCATTGAGCCGGGCTTCACGTCGATGCCGGGGAAGTTGCCGCAGAGCAGGACCGTTTCCGTCTGCCCGTAGCCATCGCGAATGATGTTGCCGGTCGCCTTCTCCCACGTGGAGATGACCTCTGGATTGAGCGGCTCGCCGGCGGCAACGCAGTGTCGCAATGCTTGCGGCTTGAGCTGTGACAGGTCTTCCTGCACGAGCAGCCGAAAGATCGTAGGTGCCGAGCACATCGTGGTGATGGGATATTTGTTGAGCATCTTCAGCACGTCACCCGGTTGAAAGCGGCCGGGTGAGTGCTGCACGAACAGCCCTGCTCCTTGAATCCACGGTCCGAACAGACTGGACCACGCTGCCTTGGCCCAGCCGGTGTCGGACACGTTCCAATGCAGATCGTCCGGCTGCAGGTCAAGCCAGTAGCGACCGGTTGCGGTGTGTCCGATGCCGTAGCTCGCCTGCGTGTGCAGCACCATCTTGGGATGACCGGTCGTCCCCGAGGTGAAGTACATGATGGCCGGGTCGTCGCTGTTCGTGGCAAGCCGCTCGACGTCCGCGTCGGCTGCGTTAATGATCTTTGAATAGGGATGCCACTTCTCTCGTGAGGTGTCGTCGACAAGAATGAGTTCACGCAGAGTCGGCAGTGACTCAATGATGTCGTCGAGCTTCGCCGCCCCCTCGGCATCCGTGATGACAGCAGAGGCTTCAGCGGCCTGAACGCGATAGGCAATGTCCTTGGGCGTCAGCAGAGTCGTTCCCGGCATGGCGACGAGTCCCGCCTTCAGCAACCCGACCATCGCCTCCCACCACTCAACGACACGCGGCAACATCACCAGCACACGATCGCCACGCTCCAGACCGAGAGTTGTGAGTGCATGGGCGACGCGGTTCGTCCGCTCCCTCAGTTCGGCAAAAGTGATGGTCCGTTCACCATCGGGAGTGACCGCGAACAGCGCCGTTGCGTCCGGTCGTGTCTGCGCCCATTGATCGACGATGTCGAATCCAAAGTTGAACTCAGCCGGACATTCCCAACGAAACGACTCCCGTAACTCTTGATAGTCGGCAAGGCTGACAATGCGATCGATCATGGTTCGTCTCCTGAAGGGGGAACCGAAACCTGCTCTTGGGAATCATACGCGATCAGTCGACAACATGGGCCAGAATCCTCTGGACGGCATCTGCGTCGGTCAGTTTGCCGGCTGCCCAATCTTCCGCGACCGAATTCATGTCTTCGGGCCATGCCGCGAACTGGTCAGCGATGTACTCCTGCACAAGTCGTAACAGCCTGCGCGTGTCCCGACTCGACACTCTCTGACGCGACGGAAGGTCAGCCAGCAGTTCCCACAACTCGGCAATGCCCTCCTTCGTCTTCGAACTGACTCGCACGACGGGCGTCTCTTCGCAGCCGGGGAGGTTGAGCAGTTCTCGGGCCTGAGTCTCCGTCTGAGCAGCACCGGGCAAGTCACCCTTGTGCACGACGACCACGTCTGCCACTTCGAGGACACCCGCTTTCTCCCATTGCAGTTCGTCACCGATCTCCGGTTGAATCAACAGCACGACGACGTCCGCGATGGCGTCGACGGCGACGTCTCCCTGTCCGGCTCCGACCGTTTCCAGAATGACATGGTCGAATCCATATTGCGCGAGGAGTTGAGCGGCAAGATCAAGATGCGCGGTGACCGACTGTCGACCGCTAGTGGTGGCGAGCGAGCGAACCCAAACGCCAACATCACCAGCGTGAGCCGACATGCGGACACGGTCACCCAATAGCGCACCGCCGGTGAGCACACTCTCGGGATCGCATGCCAGCACGGCAACCGTCTCGCCTTGCGAACGAATGTGCTCGATCAACTGTCCGACCAGCGTGCTCTTGCCGACGCCGCTGTTGCCGGTGAGGGCAATCAGCCGCGCGTCGTGCTTGATGCCAGATAGCTCAACACGGACCTCTTCGAGAGCCTCTCCGCGCGACACGAGTGATACCAATCGATTCAATGCCTGACGGTCGCCGTTCCGAAAGCGGTCGAGCAACTCGCGGATTGCAACGACTTCAGTCATCACTCGGCTCCCCGACCGCTCCCACGAACTTCGCAATCTCCGGGATCGACGTGCCCGGTCCAAACACGCGAGCGACGCCCAACTCTTGCAGTTTGGGAACGTCGTCATCCGGGATGATGCCGCCGAGAAGGACTTGCACGTGCTCCAGTCCTGCCGCCTCCAGCAGTTCCATGATGCGTGGCACGAGCGTCATGTGGGCACCGCTGAGGATGCTGATGCCCAGCCAGTCTGCATCCTCGTCACCGACGGTTTGCACGACCGCCTCAGGTTGCTGCCACAGTCCTGCGTAGATCACATGACAGCCAGCATCTCGTAGCCCGCGCGCGACAACCTTCACTCCCCGGTCGTGACCATCAAGGCCGACCTTCGCCAGCACGATTCGCGGTGCTCTTGTCAGATGTGACATGCTGTCCTCAATAGTAGCCATCACACGACTGCGGCCGTGTGCCGATCGAACACCTCGGCCATCGCGTCCATGAGTTCGCCGACAGTCGCACGGGCGCGAGCGGCGGCGATGAGTGATGGCAGAAGATTCTCATTGTTCTCAGCGGCTCGACGAACGTCGTCGATGCTGCGTAACCACTCGTCCTGACCGCGGCTCTCTTTGATCTGCCTCAGGGATGCGATCTGCTCCTGCTCGACCTCGGGGTCGACTTCCAAAATGTCGAGCGGCTTGTGCTCCTCCTCGACGAAGCGATGCACGCCGACAATGATCTTGTGCCCCACATCCAGTTCCTGTTGCTGAGCAAACGCAGCGTTCGCGATCTCATTGCGGAAGAATCCTTGATCAATGGCAGTCATCATTCCGCCCAATTCCTCGATGCGGCGGAAATAATCCTGGGCGGCGGTCCGCATCTCCTCGGTCGATTGCTCGACGAAATAGCTGCCCCCTAACGGGTCGACCGTGTTGGTGATCCCCGTCTCGTAGGCCAGCACCTGTTGAGTGCGAAGAGCGAGCGTCACCGCATGCTCAGACGGCAGCGCGAGCACCTCATCCATGCTGTTGGTGTGCAGCGACTGACATCCGCCGAGCACCGCAGCCATCGCCTGATACGCGACCCGCATCAGGTTCACTTCCGGCTGTTTGTCCTGCAGCGAGCAGCCTGCGGTCTGAGCATGGAATCGCAGCTTCCAAGATGCCTCGTTCTTGGCTCCGTACTTGTCCCGCAACGTCTCCGCCCACAGTGACCGCGCGGCTCGGTACTTGGCGATCTCTTCGAAGAAGTCATTATGAGCGTTGAAGAAGAAGCTCAGACGCGGGGCGAAGTCGTCGACGTCCAGTCCGCGCTCCAGCGTCTTGTCGATGTAGTGGAAGCCATCAGCAAGAGTAAACGCCAACTCCTGAGCCGCCGTCGCTCCCGCTTCCCGAATGTGATAGCCGCTCACCGAAACCGTGTTCCACTGCGGCACGTGATGCGTGCAGAACTCGATGAGGTCGATGACGAGTTTGACCGACGGCTCGGGCGGGAAGACGATCTCATTTTGGGCATGGAACTCCTTGAGGATGTCGGCCTGAATCGTCCCTCGCAGGTTCTTCCAGTCGAACCCCGCGTCCTCAGCTGCCGCCAGATAGAACGCCATGATGATGATGGCCGGGGCGTTGATCGTCATCGAGACGGAGATGTCGTTCAGGTCGATGTCCCTGAACAATCGCTGCATGTCGTCCAGTGTGTCGACCGCGACGCCCAGTCGTCCGACCTCGCCCAGGCAACGCGGGTCATCGCTGTCCAACCCCATGAGTGTCGGCAGGTCGAACGCCGTGCTGAGTCCGGTCTGTCCCTTCTCAACGAGGAACCGAAAGCGTTCGTTCGTCTGCTGAGCGGACCCGAAGCCGGCGAACTGCCGCATCGTCCACAGTCGCCCACGATGCATCGTTGCATGGACGCCCCGCGTGTACGGGAATTGGCCGGGGAACTCGCCCGGGTTCTGCTCATCCCAGTACAACGGCTCGATCGTCCGCCCGCTGATCGTCGTCGGCGGGAACTTTGGAGGCGGTGCCGCGTCGACCGCCTGCCGCCATCGTTCGTAGGCACTCGTGCCGTTCGTGTCAGACATCTCTCGTTCGACCTGCGACTTGTGTATGAGTGAAGCCAATGTCTTACACTATCTTCGCAGTTGCTGACCGGATGAGTCCAGTGCATCGACGAGAGGGGAGTGGGTCAGTTTCGGAAGAGTGGGTGGCGCGCTCAGACCAACGGGATGGGCGTGGCGAGCGCAGAACCAACGTTTGAAGGCGACAGAACCGTTCGCCACGCCCTTCCTGACGTCAGGGCGTGCCACCCCGCAAGACCATCGCTCCAAACTCACCCACCACCGACGAAAGGAACGGGCCTGGCACGATTACCAGCGACAACACCCACATCCTCAGGGGGAGGGTCGCACCGACGATCAACTGTCACGGGAACCAGACTCTCACGGGATTCGATACACCTCGGCATAGCACGAGAATTGGTCTTCGGAGTCGCCATAGACGCCGACCAACTCACCATCAAACGCTATGTCGAGTTGTTCAGCCAATCCAAGACGACCGAGGATGGTGTAGTCCGTCGGGATCTGCGTGCTGTCGAAGTACAGCGGATGACGGATGCCGAGGACGACGTCATCCGGTCGGCCAGCCGCCTCGCGGAGACCGTAGGCTTCGAGTGCAAACTCGATGCCGACGGTGAGAGTTGCGTTATCAGGCAGGTCGTCCAGGATGGATTTCACGAAGGCAGCATTCTGGTAGTTCACATCGTCCGCATGTCGTAAATGAGCGACGATGCTTCGCACACCGGAACCGGGGAGCATCGCCAGAATGATGAGTAGGGCGGTCAGGCACGTCGCCAGTCGATGCCGGGAGGCAGAACCCGTGTTATCAGTCGTGGCATGTCCTCGTGCCAATGTCTCGATTCCCCACACGATCACCGCTGCGAGGCACAGACAGAGGAGCCCGGCTGAGTAACACCAGTAGCCTTGAATAGGATGTTCACCCTGACAAGCAATCAGCAGGTACACGCTGCTTCCCGCGAGAAGCCAGCAGGTCAGTTCGTTATCAACCATCGGCAACTTCATGTCAGAGTTGGCCGAGTCTGGCGATGACCACGCTTTCTTTCGACGCCTCCAGATCATGACTCCCAGTGCAA
This sequence comes from Planctomycetaceae bacterium, assembly GCA_029259815.1. Classification (GTDB taxonomy): domain Bacteria; phylum Planctomycetota; class Planctomycetia; order Planctomycetales; family Planctomycetaceae; genus JAHBXU01. Next base: position 26,789 of record JAJDEJ010000205.1, read on the forward strand.
TCCATCCGCCAAGCAACATCGCGAACTGAATCGGATGAGTTCGGTCGACCAACATGGGCAGATGGTGGACGAATGAGTCCCAGGGCATCAGGAGACGGGACAGCAATCCCGGACCGGCGGGAGCCAGAATGTTGTTCAGAAACTGCAACCGAAACAGGTCTGGAGCGGCGATGATCAGGGGGGACCAAAGCGCGAAGGTGACGGCTGTCGTCAGACTCAAGACAGCGAATGCCGAGATCCGCTCTTTCACGCCTCGGCTCACAATCAACACCCACGGATACAGCTGCATGGCGAAGACGAGGGCGAACGGATGACTCAAGCCCGCCAAGCCGAGACAAACTCCCGCGAGTGACACCCATCGCAGCGAACGGGAATTCGTCCAACGCGCGACTCCCCAGACTGCCAGCAGACCAAACATCCCACAAATCATGTCAGGCCGCGCAAACGTCGCCGGGAAGAAGAGCAATCGAGTCAGCGAGTAGATGCCAGCTGCCCAGATGCCAACCCGATCGTCTGCAAACAGTTCCCGCCCCAGCAAAAAAACCGTCAGGATGGCGACACACCCGGCAAGGAGGGATGCCATGCGAGCTGTGCCATAAGTCACGGGCATCGCCAGAAAGAACGGAGCCTGTGCGTAGAACGACGCCGGCGGCATCGCAAACAACATCCGCTCCGCCCCCAGAAAGACGCTCCCCTCCTCAGTTGCCCGGGCGTAGGGCACACGAGGCACCCCCCCACGAGCCACCATCAGCCCAGGAATCGCATACCACTCCTCATCCTGTCCACCAGACTGCCGCCACGCGATCGGCCCACGAACAAGCAGGAACGTCAGCAGAATGAACGCCAGCATCAAGAAACAACGGGGGCGTGCTTGTCCATGATGGTCCATCACCGTCAGGCGAGACGGTTGATCAGGATGGTTCGTCAGATCACTGTCCTTCCACATGCCATGACCATCTCGAAAGGGCAAGGCCGTAGCCAACGCCTCAAAGCCCTTGCTGATCTGCTACCGACGATGACAACATTATTGAACTTGTCGTTGGTTAAGTCACTCCGCATGTTTGAAGCAATGCAATGCCTCTGCCGTTCGCACATAGAAGTGTGCCCCGTCAACGACCGGTGTGGCGGTGATGTTTGCTTGGAAGTCGTGGGAGGAAAGGCGTTCTAACTCAGCACCAGCTTGGAAGACAGTGAGGACGCCGGAGCGGCTGGCGAGGTAGAGTTTTTCGTCAGCAATGATCGGTGAGGCGTAGTAGGGGGCGGAGACGCCGGTGCGGATTTGCTTGATCACTTCGC
>JAJDEJ010000206.1 GCA_029259815.1 Planctomycetaceae bacterium
CGCTTGAAGGCTGTCCCTCTCCCTCGAGGGGAGAGGGGATTCGATTCGGTATCGTTCCTGCTTTGGACCGTCATCAACCAATAGGTGCCTCGAAATGACCCAGAGCGAACTCGACAGACTGGAGATGCTTGCGGAAGTCGATGAGCTGACGACGGGCGTCGCGCGGTGGGCCGATTGTGAGTCGGCATGGGAACCGGCACATCGGGCAGCTGCACTGCTCAAGAGAGTGCTGGGCCGAGTCGAGTCGCTACGTGTGCGGCTTGAGGCACCACTGGTGGTGGCAACGTTTGGTGGGACGGGCACCGGTAAGAGTTCACTGGTCAACGCATTGGTGGGAGATGATGTCGCGGTAAGCGGTCGACAGCGTCCGACAACGCGGCAGCCGGTGCTGATTGCCCATCCGCAGACAGACCTCGAATTGCTCGGTCTGCCGCAAGACATGTGCGAGGTCGTGCGGAACGACTCGGACCTGCTACGTGACACGGTCATCATTGATTGCCCCGATCCCGACACGACCGACAACAACGATGCGAGCAGCAATCTCGAACGACTGCGGAAGATCCTGCCTTACTGCGATGTGCTGATGTACGCATCGACGCAGCAGAAGTATCGCTCAGCTCGGGTGGTCGACGAATTGGCGGAGGCAGCGACCGGATGTCGTCTTGTCTTCGTGCAAACACATGCTGATAGGGACGAGGACATCCGTGAGGACTGGCGGGAGCATCTCAGTGGGAAGTACGAGGTGCCGGATGTCTTCTTTGTCGACTCGCTCAAGGCGCTGGAGGAGCAGCGGCAGGGGCAACGCCCGACGGGCGACATGGGACGCTTGCTGGACTTCCTTTCGCGACAGCTCTCATCCTCGGAGAGGGTCTCGGTCCGGCGGGCGAACGTGGTCGATTTGCTCAACGCGGGGCTGGAGCGTTGTGTCGGTCTTGTCGATGAACATTGGCCCAAACTTCACGATCTGCAACAGGCACTCGTCGAGCAGCGGGAGTCACTGCGAAGGAAGATGGCAGCGAACCTCAAGCGTGAATTGATGGTCAGTCGCAACCTATGGGAGCGACGTTTGCTCACCGCCGTCACAGCGACATGGGGATTCAGTCCGTTCTCGTCTGTCCTGCGACTGTACAACGGACTGGGAGCACTACTTGCGTCGTTCACGCTGTTTCGGGCTCGCAGTTCGGCGCAGATGGCCTTGTTAGGCGCGGTGCAGGGTTATCGCTGGCTCGAAGGACGTAACGAGGAGAAGACGGCCGAGTCATCGCTCGAACGGGCCAGTGCCCTCGGCCTTGATGATGCCCTCTTACGTGAGTCACAGCTCATCATCACGGGACATGTCAAAGCGGCCGACCTTCATCCGGCACTTGCAGTTCCAAAGAACCTGCGAGAGATGCGTGGGCAAGCCGCTGCGGTCGAGCGTGATTTCCTGGGAGACGCAGCCGGTCGCGTGGATGGGGTGATCAACGAGTTGGCGGTCCGCAACTCGGGTTGGTTTGTGCGGGGGCTGTACGAGTTGCTCTTCCTGTCATACGTCATCTATGTGCTGTTCCGCATCGGCAAGAATTTTTTCTATGAGTCGTTTCTTGAGCAAGAGGCGATTCTTTCCACAGACTTTTACATCCCGGCGACCGTGTTTCTCGTGTTGTGGACGGGGCTGCTGGTCACCGCCTTCACGCATCGCCTGCGAAAGGGCCTCTCACGAAGGATTGAGGAGTTGTCGCAGGAGCTCGTCAACCGGCAGATGGACCAAACGCTGTTCCCCGATCTCCAGCAGGCGTGTGACGCGGCGAATCAGGATCGCCTCCGCCTGCATCAGTTGACCCAGCGTTCGATGCAATTGCGTCACTCGGTCGCCACATCCAGCGCATTGGGCGGCGTGAAACCTGTAAGGCCTGTCGAGTCTCCAGCTGTCACAGCGCCTCAATAGAGGGCTGAGAGCGTCTTGCGATTGACGCTGGTCTTGCAATTGTCGTGACGTGGGCGTGACAATGGGTGAGTGACGGGCCTGCAACCTTCGAGGACATTCACGATGAAGTTGATATCTGGTTTGGCACTGTTGTTGATGCTCGTTGGCTGCGGACTGGTGAAGACTGAGGAGACGGCGGCTCCCGCGGTAAAGGCAAAGCCGGCTCCGGTCGAACAAAAGGTCGCGAAGCCGAATAAGCCGGTTCACTTCAAGAAGCGTGTGGCCAAACTTGTCAATAAGCAGGACGCGATGGCTGCGAATCCTGACCTCGTGGAGACGCGAAACCGCATCAACTCCAATAATTACCTGACGGCAGTTGCACAGGGGTACTTTTCGGCCGCTTCGCAGATCCAAATGATTCAGTTGGAACACACCGTTAAACACATGCAGGCACTCGAAAACCGTTGGCCCACACTTGAAGAGTTTCAGAAGATTCTTGACGACAATAACATCAAACTCGGCAGTCTCTACGAGTACCAGATGTATGCCTACGACCCCGACACGGGAGGTATTTCGATCCTGGAGGATAAGGTCAAGAAGCAGGCGGCAAAAGACGCAGCCGCTTGGTGAGCGTTGAATCGACAGCCCCGGTGTGTGATGAAACTTCAATCCGACCATCGACCGCCCCCGTACCTCAACCGGCGTGATCAATACCGACTGCTGGCGATGGTGGGCGTGCTTTGTCTGGTCATGTTTGCAATCAAGTACGCGGCGCAGCCATCTGCGTGGCATTGGCTGGTCCCGCCCGAGTCTGAACAGGCAAGGATGGCGCCTCGCCTGGAAGAGATCGACTTCCGTGTGTCTTCACAGAATCATACGACTCTAGCAGCAGACGCCTTTCGCGTCGTTGAGACACTCGACCATGGAGATGTTGATGGCGAGGAGAGCGAGTCGACATCAGTCGAGGTCGACGTTGCGAGCGACGTGCTATCGCTGATCGAGGACAACACCGTCGGGCTGCGCCGCAAGGAACTCGAGGCCTATGAGTTGATGTTGTCGCGGATCGACGGGCTGTCGGATGACGAGAGATCGAAAGTGGCACAGGACGACATCGCCTTCACCGTGCTGATGTTGCAGTCGGAGGACTATCGCGGACGTTTAATCACGGTGCGTGGTGATCTGCGTCGACTGACCGAGTTCCCTGCGCCGAAGGAATCGGATTTCGACACACTTTATGAGGGCTGGCTATTCACGCGGGATTCGGGGACCAATCCATATCGGATTGTGTTTACGCAGCGACCGAACGACGTGCCGTTGAGCGAATCGCTCGACCCGCCGGTGCAGGTCGAAGTGACGGGCTACTTCTTCAAGAGGTACGGCTATGCCTCACAAGGCGGCCAGCACGTCGCCCCCCTGCTTCTCTCGAAGTTACCCTTGGTCATCCCGACTCCCTCGCGTGTTTCAGGGGACGGGTCGGAGCTACGAAACATCATGCTGGTGTCGATCGGCCTGATCACTCTTGCTGTCGTCGGGCTGGGGACCTGGTTCTTTCTGAGTGACCGTCGATATCGTCGCAGCCGGTTGAGCGAACTGGCTGCCGCCCGGCTGGATGCCTCTGCAGACGATCTGGCAGCCTTGAACCAGGTGCCCACAGTCGATACGGATCGACCATTTACCAGTGATCCGGTCGAACCACCACAGCCGGTCAAATGAGTTCCTCGTCCTTGGGCCGGTAGAACAAGGCAACTGGCAACATCAAGGCGGCAACGACTGCGAAGGTCCACCCGATCGACGAGACGGGCGCCCCTCCCTCTGTCAGTGGTGGCTGTACGAATAAGTAGCTGCACACGCCGTATCCGGCTGCTGACAAGAGGATGCCCATCCAGTTGAACAAGTTCATGGCCCCCATCATACGTCCCTTCTGACCGGCGGGAGGTCGCGCCTGCATGAGGACCTGCAAGGGGACCGCGAAGAACCCCGCACTGATCCCCATCACAAACAGGAGTGAAGATGATAGCCATCTCGCTGAGGCGAGCGTCTCGGTTAAGAATGGCACGGCTGCCAGTCCGCTACAGGTCAGCGTGATCCCCGAGGCACCGATGCGTGCGATGCCAAAGTTAATGCGATGTCCGCACAGCTTACCCGCCACAACGCAGCCGACCGCAATTCCAAAGCCGACTCCAGCGAGCATCAAACTCGTTTGAAAGTCATCGAGCCCGATCTGCTGTTTGCCGAACGCGTTCACCGCTGGCTGGACCATGCCCGCGGCGAACCAGAAGTGTGAAGAGATCAGCAAGGCACGTAACAGAGTTCCGTCCTCTTTGACCATGCGCCATGTCCGACCATCGACAGCCAGCGCGGACGCTTTGAACGGCAGGCTGGGATCGACCACTGCGGTGGGGCGCAGGAGGAGGGAGGTCAGCGTTCCTAGCACAGCGATGGCGATGCAGAACAGACTCAACAGCCAGAGGCCATAACCAGCCTGTTCGAGGTATTGCTTTCCGAATCCGCAAAAGGCCTGCCCGAAGACGATCGCAAGAAATGTCGTCATCTGCACGGTGCCATTGACTGAGGGCAGATCGCGGTCGCGGAACATCTCGGGAAGTACGCCGTACTTCGAAGGACCGAAGAACGCACTCTGCACGCCCATCACGAACAGCACCAGCAGGAGATACGTCATCAAAGCTTCCGTGCCCTGATCGGCTGAGACAAAAGCGAGGAACCCGAGCCCCATCACGACAATCTCAGCAACCTTGCAGAGAATGATGACTCGCCGCTTACTCACCCGGTCGGAGAGCCAACCGGCGAATCCCGAGAGCAGCACGAATGGCAGGGCGAACAACGCCTGCGCGCTCGTCTGATAGGGGTCGCTGGTCAGTTTGTGGACCAGCATGTAATCGACAGATAGCAGCAGCACCAACTGCTTGAACACATTATCGTTGAACGCCCCCAAAAACTGGGTCGCAGTCATGCCCCAGAAGGCGCGGTCCTGAGACAATGGCGGGAGGTGATCGTCTTGCATGGATGCTCAGAGATGATGTGACGATGCGGTCAGCGATCGCAAGAGATGTGTAAGCTATGCGGAAGCCGTCGACAGCGAAAGGCGGGAATGACGGAGGAGCCACCAGCGGGGACTGAGTTGCCCGTTCGCCTTTTTGTGGTTGAAAGACTTGCCCTGTTTCGCTAAATACGCGCGAACATTGAACCATCACGGACGAGGATGACATGACCATTCGCTTCTACAATACACTCACCAGTCAGGTCGAAGAGTTTCAGCCAGTCGAGGCAGGCACGGTCCGCATGTACTCTTGTGGACCGACAGTCTATGACTTTGCCCACATTGGCAACTTCCGATCGTTCCTGTTTGCCGATCTAATTCGTCGATTCCTCGAACTGACCGGGCTCGACGTTCAGCACGTGATGAACATCACGGACGTCGGCCACATGACGGATGACGCGGTCGCTGACGGGGCGGGCGAAGACAAGATGCAGGTCGCTGCCCAGCGGATTAAGGAAGACAAGAAGTCCGGCAAGGTGCCCGACGGTGCCATCGAGAATCCGGACGATCCGTATCAGGTGGCAAAGTATTACACGGATGCCTTCCTCGAAGACGCGCGGCAACTCGGGATGAAGGTCGCCTTCGAATACCCGGACCAGATCCTGCATGCGACCGAGCAGATCGACGTGATGCAGGCGATGATCTCACGGCTGATCGATCGCGGGCACGCCTATGTTGGCTCGGATGGGGTCGTCTATTACAGCGTCGAGTCATTCCCCAACTATGGCAGGCTGAGCGGCAACACGCTCGATAACCTGCAGAGCGGTGCTGGTGGCCGTGTCTCCGATAAGAATCAAGCGACCAAGAAACACCCGGCTGACTTCATGCTTTGGAAAGCGGACGAGTCGCACATCATGAAGTGGGACTCGCCGTGGGGCAAAGGGTACCCCGGCTGGCACATCGAGTGCTCAGCGATGGCCCTCGGCAAGTTCGGCGTCGACACGATCGACATCCACACGGGGGGAGAAGACCTCATCTTCCCGCACCATGAGTGTGAGATCGCCCAGTCATGCGGCTCAACGGGAGCCGACTCGTTCGCCCGCTTCTGGCTGCACGCCCGCTTCCTGCTGGTCGAGGGTGAGAAGATGTCCAAGTCGAAGGGCAACTTCTATACGGTGCGGGATGTGCTCGAAGGTCGTGTGACCGGTCGCCCTGTGCATCCGGCCGTGTTGCGGTACGAACTGCTCAAGTCCCACTACCGGGCCAACATGAACTTCACCGAGAAAGGGCTGCATGATTCGGCCGGTGCGGTGAAGCGATTGCAGGATTTCCGCGCGAAGTGCGAAACCGCAAGCGGTGGCGAAGTGGCCGAGGTCGGTAACTCACATCCGGTGCTCAAAGAGTTCATCGACGCGCTCTCGGACGACCTCAATATGTCGGGTGCCCTTGCTGCCGTCCTCCCGTGGGCCCACGAAACGCCATCCGATCCCGCGGAAGCCCTCGGCGTCCTCTCCGAGATCAACACGGTCCTCGCCGTGGCTCCCATCAACTTCGACGACGACACCGGCACGGCATCAACAGGCGGCAGTGACGACGACGCAGCGGCCCTCTGCAGGCAGATCGACGAAGCTCGAGCCGCCAAAGACTTCGCCACCTCCGACAAACTCCGCGACCAACTGATCGAAGCGGGCTACGACGTACAGATCGGAAGGGACGGCACGACCGCGGAACGCAAGTTGGCGTAAGTCTCACGGCCCATCAACGGGGGGGGAGCTACGTCATCAGGTGTGACGCTGTCTTGTGCCGCATGACGGATGGCCAGCACAGTGACAACCTCACCCTGAATAGCGCCCGATGTGTCGGTCGTGACCCCAGACCGAACAGCAACTGCCGTAGCTCGTACGAGAAGTCCTCGTGCTCATCCGCCAAACCGTGGATGTGCGGATTCTCCTTGAGGCGAGCGAGTTTGTCTCGGAATCCGGAATACCATGGTCTTGCCTGGTTGGTCGAGCAATGCTCGGCCCACCAAACGGTATTCGCATTAAGCTGACGCTCAGCCGACGAAGACGGAGTAACTCATTTCAGAGGCTCAATGCCGAGTTTCGCAGAGATTCGCCGATCTACTTCCTCGAACGAAATGCAACGACCCGCTTCCATGTCGTCAATGCCGGCCTGAATTGCCTCATGATCCGTTGCGTGGATCATCTCTGGTCCACTGGGCTTCACGATGAGCAGATAGACCCGCTGCGTGACCTCGTCCTCAATCTCAGGAGGCTTGTCGGGATGCTCTTGCAGAGCCTGTCGCATTTCATCAGTGAGTTTGGTGTCATGCCATCAGAGTATCACACGAGCGGAAAGGGGGCGAGATGATCTTGTCGTTTCCCAGGCGTGACGAGGCTGATCGCCTGCTGGTCATGTCTGTGCAGACGACAAAGATTGCGTTGTCGATTATACAATGGTGACACAAATGTTCCTCCAATCTGCCGCCAAAGACCCCGAACTGAATTCGTCGGTATCGCTTGACCCACGCCACGACAAGAGTTGATGTGATGGAAGACCGCTACGACAAACCAATCTCTAATCCGAAGGTGTTTGCAAGGTTTGAAACAGTCGGAACAGTCTTATGTACAGTCGTTGTAATGAGTCCTCAGCTGCACATGAATTCCATCCCGTGGGGCACCGTGATTGCGTGGGCTGTTGGGATTAGGTTAGGTGTTTCAGCGCAGGGCTTCGGCACTGATTGGTCGACGTAAGTGCTGGCTGGAGGGTATGTTCCTATGGTGACGGGGTGGCATGTGACGGCTGGGACGCTGGGGGGCCTCGTCGGGGGGGGCCCCTCGTCGGGGGAACAGGAGTAGGAAACCATGGACGGGGTGGCACGGGAGTTTTTGTAAACGCTGAAGCGGTATTTTGCCGATCTCGAAGACCCACGCGTGCAGGCCTCGTGTGAGCATCGGCTGATCGACATTTTGGCCATCACCATTCTGGGGGTGAGTTGCGGGGCCGATGACTGGACCGACCTCGAAACGTGCGGTCGCCTGCGGCACGACTGGTTGCAGTCGTTTCTGGAACTCCCCGGCGGCATTTTCTCGCATGACACGTTTGGCCGCGTG
>JAJDEJ010000207.1 GCA_029259815.1 Planctomycetaceae bacterium
GGGACGCCCTTGTGGTCCTTCCGGAATGGCTCTTTGACGCAGTCTGCAACCACCGCATGGTTCTCTCCCAGGGCAAAATGTTGTTTCACAGTGGGAAGACTTTGCGGCTCACCGTTTCACGTCAGTTTCATTGATTGCCAATGACTTGCGTCGATTTAGCGTGCCGTCAAACTATGCCCATCTTGAAAAACCATTTGGCCCTGTGCGGGGGAGCGGGGGCGGCAGCGGATCGTACAGCCGAGTGATGGCGCGGCGGACGCGGGGTGCCTGTCGATCGCGAACTTTGCCGGCCAGCAGATAGCCGCTCTTGCGGACGAGAGGCCGCTCATCTCTGCGGGTCTCCGCCTTGCTCTGTGCCCTCACCACCGAGTACTCGCCGCACTCCCCATTGCGGGCCAATTCCCGCGAGATGGTGCTGCGATGCCGACCGATCGCAAGAGCGATCTCCGACTGCGATGCTCCGGCAAATCACATCTTCGAGATGACTTCCCGTTCGGACATGGTCAGCTGATGGGCCATCGCTGGGATTCCTTTCCAACGGTGCTCTTTTGAACAACACCATGGGAGCTTCCCAGCGATGCTTCTACTACATTGAACCCTCGTGTTGCGTTTCAGATGTCACGGTGCCAAACCAATCGGAACACTTCATTCCCGCGAAGCGACTGTGTCGCTTGTCAAGTTGCTTGTGTCCCGTTGGGGCCAGGGGATTTGAGTGGTCTCTTTTTCAGGAGGGTGTTCAGGCGGATGAGCATCTTGCGGGCGCAGGCGATGATGGCTTGTTTGTAAGACTTGCCTTTGGCGATCAGACGATCGAGAAACGGGCGGATGACCTGGCACCATTGGGCTACTGAACGGGCGGCCATGGACATCTCTTTGCGCACCGGAGCACGACATCGCTTTGCGCACTGGAGCACGACCGCCGGAGATGCGGCGTTGGCCTTTCCACGTTCCCGATTCGCGAGGATGCGGCGCCACACCGGCGATCGCGGCCACCTGCTGACGATCCAGCGAGCCGAGTTCAGGCAGATGGGCAAACAGGGTGCAGATGGTCTGTGGACCGACTCCTGTTTGTTGGCTCATCACCTCGCCCTTTTGGTTCAGCTCCGCGTCCGCTTTGATGACCGCGGCGATCTGTTGATCGAGTGTCTGCTCCTGCTCCCGAAGCGACGTGATGTGGGCCTCGATGCAGGCACGCATCGGGGCATCGGCACATGTCTCCAGACGGTTCGTCTCGCGGACCCGGTCTTCAATGACCTGTCCTCGCCGGTCGACCAGTGCCCGGAAATGAAGGTGGTTTTTCGGTGTTTTCGGAGTCGGGCCAGGCTGCGTGGCGGTGTCGAAGCGGGCGATCAGCTGGGCATCGATCACGTCGGTTTTGGCGAGCACGTTGAGGCTTCTGGCGAAGTGCCTGACACACCCCGGCTGCGCGACGCTCACCGGGACCCCGGCATCCTGCAGGGCATCGCAGATCGCCCGCTCATACCCGCCGGAGGCTTCGAACACGAGGCCGGTTGGCTGCTGCGCGAGCACGCGTTTGATCAGCTGCTGGTGACTGGCGAGAATGTTGTTGAACTTGCCGAGGAACTTGTGGGGTGCTGCCAGATGCAATTTGCTTTGGGAAACATCGATTCCGAGGGATGCTGCCCCGATGACGTCAGGCTGTGTCTTCATGGACTCCCTGCCTGGCGTCAGCGAGCTCCGACGCGAGTCGTGCTCTGGCGACTGTTCGGGATGACCCAGAAGAGGGAGCCTGTGTTCTCGGCTTCGCGACGACCACCCTTGGGGGGTTCCAGGCGGGAATCGAACTCCAGTCTCTCGAAGAGGCGTCTGTGCCCAGACGCCTCTTCCCTTTCTGAGCTGTCCCCACGGGACAAGCCAATCATAAGATTGCCTTGGCCCCAATGAGACACAAGCAACTTACAAGGCGGGAATCCAGCCGGGGTTGAGCACCGCGTGACGTTCAGGCAGTGTTTCCGCGCTCACTAGTCCCAGCACAAGCGACCATTTGAGTTCGTAGTGAAAGAAAACATCCGAAACCCTGCTGGAATCCGCGTATTGAGTGTTGTGAAGACGACACAACAAGCGGCACAGAAAAGGATTTCGGGTGATGGCTTCAGCTTATCAAAAACGGCAGGCGGCGTCTGCGAAACGCGCGACGAAATCTCGACGCCGGCGGATTGAAAAAGCGAAACGCAGGAATACGGATCGCGTTCGCCGAATCAAACAACGCCACGAACATCGGTGCGAAGATCACGACCGACCGATGCTGTCGACCGCCGGCATGCAGTTCGAAGTCGCCGATCGAAACACGGCAACCTGCGACGGCGGAATCGGACTGGCTCACGCGGTCGCTCGACAAAGCGGGCTGGCGGCAGCGATCGATCGACACGTCGAGCTGCTGCGAAATCACTTTCCGTATCAGGAATCCGATCACGTACTCAATATTGCTTTCAATGCGATGGCCGACGGCACGTGCCTGGAAGATCTGAAGAAGAAGCGGGCGGATGAAGCGTCTCTGAATGCACCCGGCGCAAAACGCATTCCTGATGCATCAACCGCCGGAGACTTCTGTCGCCGATTTGAAAGCAAGGCAGACATGGACTGTCTGCATACGGCGATTGATGAGGCTCGCCGAAACGTGTGGAGTCAACAGCCCGATGAATTCTTCGACTGTGCAACGGTCGATAGGGATGGTTCAATCGTTGAAACCACGGGCGAATGCAAGTTCGGTATGGATATGTCGTACAAGGGAATCTGGGGCTACCATCCGTTGCTGATCTCTCTGGCGGAAACTCGCGAACCGTTGCGGATTGTGAATCGATCGGGCAACCAGACAAGCGAAGACGGAGCGACCGACGAATGCGATGGTGTGGCCGATTATTTGCGGGACTGCGGCTTCCGAAAGATCGTCTTTCGAGGAGACACGGCGTTCAGTCAGACTCAGCATCTCGACCGCTGGACCGACCGTGGCGTGACGTTTTACTTCGGCGACAAAGCGATGAAAAACGTCGAAACAATGGCGGAAGCTCTGGAATCATCGGCGTGGCGAGAATTGAAACGCCCGCCACGCCACGACGTCAAAACGCAGCCCCGAGCGAAAGGTCATCCGGTCAAAGAGAACATCGTCATCGACCGCGAATACAACAATCTCATCCTGCACCGCGAAGATGTGGCCGGGTTCAGTTACAAGCCCATCGCCTGCGATCGGTCGTACCGCATGATTGTGCTTCGCAAACAGATCGACGAAATGAAAGGTCAGAAGCTGCTGCTGGCCAAAGAACATTCTCTGTTTTACATCACCAACGATCACAGTTCGACGCCGGAAGAGATCGTGTTTCAATGCAACGACCGTTGCGAGCAGGAAAATCTGATCGAACAGTTGAAGAATGGACCACGTTCATTGAAGGCTCCTGTTGATAACCTGTATTCCAACGGGGCGTCTATGCTGATGTCGTCACTGGCGTGGACGTTGAAAGCCTGGTTGGCGTTGAGTCTTCCCGAGACCGGTCGCTGGAAGGCGATGCGTCGCAAAGAGAAACGTCGTCTGCTGAAGATGGAGTTTCGCACGTTCCTCAACGATATGATTCGCATCCCGTGTCAGATCGCAAGAACGGGTCGCCGCATCATTTGTCGGCTGCTCAACGGGAACCAGATGCAACCGGTGTTCTGGCGACTGGTCGACGTTCTGCAGTTGTAAGCTCACACCGAAGAACTCGTGGGCGGCCACGAATTCTTTGGTTAACGAAGTCAGGATCCGGACGTCCTGATACGCTGCCGCAGCCCTCAGCGCGAAGAATTGACGCCACATGCCACAGAAATATTCTCGACGAAGCACCGACGATGTCGCATCGCCGTCCGCGATACGCTGCGCAAATTCCATCCGAAAAACACGCTCAAACGGCCGCTTGTTCTGGG
>JAJDEJ010000208.1 GCA_029259815.1 Planctomycetaceae bacterium
GCCGCCGAACTCGCTGCATCACAGTACACTGCGGCATTGCAAACGCTCCTGGGACCGCACCAGTCTGTCCCGCCCGTGCTGACTTGCAGCGCACTGAAACATCAGAATGTCGACACGGTTTGGGCCGCCATCGAGCAGCGCTATGCCGCAATGCAAGCCAGCGGCGAACTGGCCGAGCGGCATCGTCGCCAAGGCATCCGATGGCTGTGGACCATCATCGACGACCGCCTTCGACAGTCCCTCCGCGAGCACCCGGCGGTGCGGGCAATCCGTGATCGTCTGGAAGCCGGGGTTCTTGAGGGCGCGATTCCGCCTGAGATTGCAGCACGAGAGATCCTCGAAGCCTTTGGTCTTGCAGATCAACAGGCGACCGATCGGTTGCCAACCGAGGAGAGTTCATGACTCGGATTTGACAACCGCCAACTCAAGCGAGCCGTACGAGCGGACCGGCAAATCGCACTTCAGCTCACATGACGACTCAGCAGAGCACACATGACATAGGCACAGGCCATGAGCATCCGAAGAGAACTGTTGGACGATCTTGAACAACGCCGCGCCAAGCTGCAGCTGGGCGGTGGGGAATCGGCCCATGCAAAGCGGCGCGAAAGAGGAATGCTTTCCGCGCGAGAGCGGCTGGACGCCGTTTTCGATGAGAGTACGTTTCAAGAATGGGGGATGCATGTCGACCATGCGTGTCACGATTTCGGTATGGAGCAGAAATCCATGTCTTGTGACGGCGTGGTGACCGGCGTCGGACGTGTGGATGGCCGACCGGTGGCTGCGTATAGTCAGGACGGCACGGTCGGCGGCGGCGCGCTCGGCCAGCGGCACGCAAAGAAGCTCTGTGACATCATGGACTATGCGATCGAAGGTGGTATGCCGGTCGTCGGCGTGAATGATTCCGGCGGAGCGCGCATTCAAGAAGGGGTCGAATCGCTGTCAGGCTACGGCCAGGTGTTCCACCGGAATGTGATGCTCTCGGGCTGCGTCCCGCAGATCGGCGTCATTGCGGGAAACTGTGCGGGGGGGGCGGCCTATTCTCCCGCGCTGATGGATTTTCTGGTGATGACGCGAGAAAACGCCAACATGTTTATTTGTGGTCCCCAAGTGATCAAAGCGTCGACCGGCGTCGAATGCACGATGGATGAAATCGGTAGCGCCGCCGCCAATGCCAGTATCAGCGGCAATGTGCACTTTGTTGCCGATAACGATCAGCAAGCTATGCAGATCGTCAAAGAACTCCTGTCGTACCTGCCTGCTAACAACATCTCGAACCCGCCTCACGCGCCCACTGACGGCATCTGCCTGGATCCCGACGAATCCATGAACGACATCCTCCCGGAGGATCCCAAAGGCACGATGAACATGTATGACGTGATCCACCGCGTCGTGGATCCCGGTTGCTTTCTCGAGGTGCATCGGGATTTCGCCCGTAACATCATCGTCGGCTTTTCCCGCGTGGATGGCATTGTAGCCGGTATCATTGCCAATCAGCCGAACGTCAAAGCTGGCACCCTTGACATCGACGCCTCCGACAAGGGGGCAAGATTCATTCGGTTCTGCAATGCGTTCAACATTCCCCTTCTCACCTTTGTGGATGTGCCCGGCTTTCTGCCCGGCGTGGCTCAGGAGCAGGGTGGGATCATCCGGCACGGCGCAAAGATGCTGTTCGCCTATTCCTCCGCGACGGTGCCAAAGATCACCATCATTACGCGCAAAGCGTACGGCGGTTCGTATCTTGCCATGTGCAGCCGCGACTTAAGGGCCGACATGGTCTTTGCCTGGCCGACGGCGGAGATTGCGGTGATGGGCGCCGAGGGAGCAGTCAATGTGTTGTATCGCAAAGAGCTCGCCGATGCGGAAGATAAAACGGAAATACGAGCGCAACTCATCAACGAATACCGCGAGAGATTCGCCTCGCCATACATGGCAGCTTCGCATGGATTGATCACCGATGTGATCCAACCCGCTCAGACGCGCTGCGTCCTTTCGCTGGCCTTGCGCAATACTCTGACGAAGAGTGAGACACGTCCCCCCAAGAAGCATGGACTGATTCCTCTATGAGAATGCTCAGAATCACGATCGGGAACAAATCCTACGATGTGACCGTGGAGGATTTGACCGAAGCGGACTCCTATCAGACTTCCTCCGTCCGGACTCAGCCGACGGAGGCATCGCCCGCCCTCGCGCCGCAGGCAGCCGCGCCGGTGAAGCCGCAACTGCCGATTGACAATGGGGCAGTGACCAGTCCTATGGCCGGACAGATCAAGTCCGTCTTGGTGAAACAGTCGGACGAGGTCAAGCAAGGGCAGTCACTGGTCATCCTCGAAGCGATGAAGATGGAAAACCAGATTACCGCGCCTGTCGCAGGCACCGTCAAATCCATCAATGCCCAGGAAGGCGATTCCGTCCGCGAAGGACATGTGCTGCTCGTGTTGGAATAACCCATGATTCTCTCTCTGGAACAAGCCAGCTCGTCAATCGCATTCAGCTTGGCACCGTTACTTGAAGAGCACGGCATCCCACTGGCGGTGATGGGGATGTTGGTCGTGTTTCTGGCACTGGTGCTGGTGGTGGCATTTATCACGATTCTTCCCCGTGTGGTGGCACAGATTTCTGCACCGAGCCCCCCACGACCAATGACGGACCCTGCTGCTGAGGACGTGTTGCCGGAAGAAACACTGGTGGTGATCGCTGCGGCGGTGGCGGCGACCGTTTGCCGGCCGCATAGGATCGTGCGCATCCGTGGATTGACACCGGAAGATCATGGCTGGTCGCTCGAAGGCCGCTTACAGCACCATCAATCTCACAGGATTCCGCATCGAGACCGTCGATGACTGCCTACGATTACATAGCGACAAAAGCGGCCCAACTCTGGGCGACGACCGCGTTTTCCGGCATGGAGCCGGGAAACATGATCATGATCATGATTGGTGCCGGCTTCATCTATCTGGCGATTGCCAAGGAGTACGAGCCGCTGCTGCTCGTCCCAATCGGATTTGGAGTCATCGTAGGGAACATCCCCGCTGTGGCCGGCATGACGTTGAGCGTCTACGAAGAAGGCACGGTATTGAAATACCTCTATTTTGGCGTAGAAAAGGGGATCTATCCGCCGCTGATTTTTCTCGGCATCGGTGCCATGACCGATTTCTCGACAATGCTGTCCAATCCAAAGCTGGTGCTCCTGGGGGCTGCGGCTCAGATCGGTGTCTTCCTGACCTATCTCGGCGCGCTCACGATCGGCTTTACGCCGCAAGAGGCCGGAGCCATTGGGATCATTGGCGGAGCGGACGGTCCTACGGCAATCTTCCTTTCTTCGAAATTGGCGCCCGCTCTGCTCGGCGCAATCGCCATTGCCGCTTACTCATACATGGCCCTCGTGCCGGTCATTCAGCCGCCAATTATGCGGTTGCTCACAACACAAGCAGAGCGACGGATTCGGATGAAGCCGTCACGCGAAGTCTCGCGGGAGGAGCGAATCATCTTTCCAGTCGTTGCATTCCTGATCTGTACGACTTTGGCCCCCGGCGCGGTCGTGCTGATCGGCATGCTGTTCTTCGGCAACTTGTTGAAGGAATGTACGGTCACGGACCGGCTGGCGCTCACCGCACGCTCGGCCATGATCGACATCGTGACAATCCTGCTCGGCTTCTGCGTTGGCGCGAGCACCAACGCACAGCATTTCCTGCAGGCCCGATCAATCTTGATCTTTTGTCTGGGTGCCGTCTCGTTCGCCGTTGCCACTGCGGGTGGACTGCTGTTTGCGAAATTCATGAATCTCTTTCTGAATGAGAAAATCAACCCACTCATTGGAGCAGCGGGAGTCTCAGCAGTGCCCGATTCCGCACGGGTCGTGCAGGTTGTCGGCCAGCAGGAAGATCCCACCAACTTTCTACTCATGCACGCCATGGCCCCCAACGTGGCCGGCGTAATTGGCTCCGCGATCGCGGCGGGAATCTTATGGTCGCAACTGGCGAACTAGAGCGCATCTCTGATAGCTGTAGCGACTTTTGAACGTTTCAAGCCCACATTCATCGACCGAGCGACGCTACACTTCAAATAGACGGAGTCTACTGCGGGGGTCAAATAAGTGTAGCGCCCCTGGAGGGGGACCAGACCGGAATCTTCGACCATTCGACGTCCAAACGCCGCTACACCAAAGTGCCCGTGGTACTAGCCGGTCAGGCTCACGGGAGATCTGCTGCACCGCTGAGTTGACCACACCACCGCATGAATTCGTAGCCGGCGCCAGAGGTCACGCGAAGTCCACTACGACTCGTTCTGCATGAGGTGTGCTATTCGTGAGCCTCTGGATGGTACTTGAACGAAACCTTCACTTTGGCTCGATAGGCGATGACCTTGCCCTCGGAGATCTGCATGTCCAACTCCGTAACTTCTCCGATTCTCAAGTCCTTCAGATGCTTGGCCGCGCTTTCGACCGCCGAGGCGGCAGCCCTCTCCCACGATTCGGAGCTTGTGCCGACCAGTTCGATGACCTTGTACATGTGCTCGTTCATGTTGATCTCCTGTCTTAATTGGTAAGGGTTGGGATAAGAGATTCCCTCCAGCAACAAAAGCACACTCCGTGCCATGCTGAAAGGAACTCGACTGTGCACCTGTGCGTGCGCCAGAGCGCGCCGGGCAACGACTGAGGACCGAGAATCGATCTGCTCAATGGCCTCTCAGGCGAAGCGATTGGCGAGCTCCACGGTGATGGCACTCTGGCATGTTGTTTGCACACCAAGGACCTTGATAGAGAGATCGACCACCCGTCGCCAAATTGGGCGACGCTACCAGACGGTGGTTTGTGCATGGAAGACGTCCACTTCAGGCGAGTTCGACGCAAAGTCAGAATCGCCAAAAAAAACAGGAACCCTCACATGAAGACCAGACACGTGGCCTTAGGATCGCATGACCCGACGATCGTGACGATCCAGCAGCACATTCTTCAGGAGCAGCGAAAGCACTCTCCGCACGCGACCGGCAGTTTCTCCTGGCTGTTGTCCGGGATCACCTTGGCGACCAAGATGACCGAGGCGCGGGTTCGCCGAGCAGGTTTGCTCGATGTGATCGGCGAGGCAGGGGGCGTGAATATACACGCCGAAAAACAGCAGAAGCTGGACGTCTATGCGGACGAAGCACTGGTGCATTGCTTGGGTGTGCGCGAAAACGTGGCGGTTATCGCTTCTGAGGAGAATGAAGAAGCGATCATGTTTGATGGTCGAAACGGCACGGGAAAGTATGTTGTGGTCTTCGATCCCTTGGACGGCTCGTCGAATATCGACGTCAATGTCAGTGTCGGCACGATCTTTTCGATTTTCCCGTTGCCCCCGGGATTCAGCACTGAGGACGACGAGGCGATGGCCGTCTTGCAGCGGGGTACTCAGCAGTTGGCTGCGGGCTATGTGGTCTATGGCTCGTCAACGATCATGGTCTACACAACCGGCCATGGAGTTCACGGCTTTACACTCGACCCTTCGATCGGAGCCTACGTGCTCAGCCACGAAGACATCCGCATGCCGGAACAGGGGGCGTACTATTCGTCCAATGACGCCTATTGGGAAACGTTCCCCGAAGTGTACCGCGACTATTTGACGTTCCTGCGGACCGGGGGAATGGGACGACGTTATGGCCTGCGATATATCGGATCGTTGGTCGCGGACTTCCACCGCACGTTGCTTCGGGGTGGTGTGTTTCTCTACCCCCCGACCGACAAGGATCCTCAAGGCAAACTGCGATTGCTGTACGAGGCGAACGCGGTGGCGTTCATCGCGGAACAGGCAGGGGGATTCGCGACGGACGGTCGGCGGCGAATCCTGGAAATCGAACCGACGGGAATCCACCAACGGACGCCGCTGGTTGTTGGCGGTAGGTCCGAGATGGAGCAGTTCCAGCGTTTTGTCCAACCCGACGTGACGCGTTTGGATGGACAAGAGGAGCTTTCGCATGCCTTGACATAAGGTTGGCGGGGTCTGTCAACTCGGACTGCGGAGCGACGCCAGATGCTTTTCAATGTGCTCTCTCGTGTGAGGGCTGTTGAGGAGTTCCGCGTTGCGGTGTCGGATGTCACTGCGGTCCTGGTCGGTGAGTGACGACTGCTGGGCGATCAGATTCAGTTGATATTTCACGTTCGCCACGCCCTCCGGGATGCATTGGAGGATGTTCCTCGTGATAGTCTCTGTGAACTGTTCGAGGTGGTCGGGCTCCACCACGTGGTTGTACATGCCGGCGTGATAAGCGTCTTCCGCTGAAATCGTCGCTGCCGTGAAGAGCAGTTCCTTGACTTTGTGGATCCCCATCACGCGCAGCCAGTACGCGTAGAGTTCGGGTTCCAACGGAATCCCCAACTTATTCGATGTGATCGCGGCTCGGGCGTTCCGAGCGGCGATCACGATATCGGCGCTGAGCACGATCAGCAGTCCTCCCGCGTAGACGCTCCCCTCCACCATCGCGAGCACGGGAAGCGGCGAAGACTGCATCTTCGCCACGATCTCCAGCGTGGGGTTCCCCGTCTGCAGTGCTTGAGGGTCGAGTTCCGTCAGGTCATGACCCGCGCACCAGACATTCACGTTGCGGTTGGCCCGCAGCACGACGACTCGGGCCTTGCATTCTTCTGCTTGTTGAAGCCCCCGCAGAATCTGTTCAGCCATCTCTTTGTTGATGGCGTTGCGCTTGTCGTCCCGGTCAAGTGTGATGGTCGCAATTCCATTGTCATCGACAGCGTACTTGATCATGGATGTCGTGTTCCTATGCCGTAATGTGATCGAATGATGATTCCTAATCCGGAGGGAAAGCCGAGAGACGACAAATGCCTCACGGTGAATCGTGTCATTCGTACTCGAGGATCGGCTGATCGACGGCGAGGGTCTCTCCCACGGCGGCGAGCACTTTCGACACCTTGCCGTCGCGTTCCGCTCGCAGCACGTTTTCCATTTTCATGGCCTCAATGACCGCGAGGTCCTGCCCGGATTGGACGTCATGCCCCGGCTCGACCCTTAATTGCGTCAGCAAGCCTGGCATGGGCGAGAGCAGGAATCGGGACGTGTCCTGCGGTGTCTTGATCGGCATGCAGGCCAGTAATTCCGCCGCTCGCCCTGTGAGCACCATGATGTCCACCTGCGAACCCCAGTGGAACAGGCGGTACAACATGTTCCGCCGCTCGACTTGAATGCAGATTTCGTTGCCGTTCACCGTGCCTTGGAACAACGGTCGTCCGAACTGCCAATCACTGCGCACATGGAAGATGTCGTTGCCGTAGGTCACATCACAGCCGCCGGACACCGGCCGGATCTCCACAGGAGACTGGTCGCCGTTCATCACCACAACCCAGTGGTCGTCAACGGTCCTTTCATAGCCGGGTAACTGTCCGCTAATGCCGGCCGCACGGTCCATGTACTTCCGATGGATCGCGGCGGCCACGACGATCAGCAGCGCGGGGTCGTCATGAATCACGTCGGAGGACTGGAAACCATCCGCGTACTCCTCGGCGATCATGTTCGTGCTGAGCCGCCCTTCGCGGAAGCGCGTGTGCTCGATCAACGCGGCCAAGAAACTGATATTATGTGAGACGCCCCGGACGTGAAACTCGTTCAATGCCTCGCGCATGTGAGTGATCGCCCGGCCACGTGTCGCTCCATGCGTGATCAGCTTGGCAATGAGCGGATCGTAATGAATTGACACTTCGCCTCCCTCGTAAACCCCGGTGTCCACCCGTACCGAGTCCGACTCCGGTGGCGGCGAGTAGCGCACGAGCCGCCCCACCGATGGCAGAAAACCACGAAAAGGGTCTTCCGCGTATACCCGGGCCTCGATCGCCCAGCCGTTGAACTGCACATCGGCTTGAGACAACGGTAACGGCTCGCCGACAGCGATCCGGATCATCAACTCCACGAGATCCAGTCCGGTCACGAATTCAGTCACCGGATGTTCCACCTGCAGTCGCGTGTTCATTTCCAGGAAGTAGAAGTTGCGGTCGCGATCAACGATGAATTCGACCGTTCCGGCGGACTCATAATTCACAGAGCGGGCCAGCGCGACCGCCTGGTCCCCCATCGCCGTGCGGGTCGCTTGGTCGAGGAACGGGGAGGGTGCCTCTTCGATCACTTTCTGATGGCGGCGCTGCAGTGAGCATTCACGCTCACCGAGATGAATCACGTTGCCGTGTTTGTCCCCTAACACCTGAATCTCGATGTGACGCGGGTCTTCAATATACTTCTCCAGGAAGAGACGTTCGTCCCCAAAGGCCGAACGAGCTTCGTTCCGTGCGCGTTCGAAACCATCGCGGCACTCGTCGTCGTTGTGCGCGATACGCATGCCTTTGCCGCCGCCGCCGGCGCTCGCTTTTAACATCACGGGATAGCCGGCCCGTCGCGCAATCGTCACGGCATCCTCGGCCGATTCGATGACGCCGATATGTCCGGGAATCGTGTTGACCCCGGCATCCCGAGCCAGCTTCTTCGACGTGATTTTGTCGCCCATGCACTTCATCGCGTGGGCCTGGGGGCCGATAAACACGATACCGGCCTCGTCCAAACGCGAGGCGAACTCTGCATTCTCGGAGAGAAATCCATACCCAGGATGAACAGCCTCGGCGCCCGTGTCCTGACAGGCCTGCAGGATTCGGTCGATCACCAAATAGCTGTCGGACGAAGGCGGTGGACCAATGCAGACCGCTTCGTCTGCCTGCAACACGTGCAGAGCGTCGCGATCCGCCTCCGAAAATACCGCCACGGTCCGGACGCCCATCTTCCGAGCCGTCTTGATCACACGGCAAGCGATCTCGCCCCGGTTTGCGATGAGGATCTTGTCAAACATTTACGAACCCGCCCAACATGCGTAAGTACCAGGAATTCGATCGTCTTTCCGTCGAGAGTCTCCCGACTTCGGCTGACAGGCCGTCTATAGTGGGATATTTCCATGCTTTCGCCACGGGTTCTCCAGTTTCTTGTTCCTCAACATGGCCAGCGATCGGCAGATTCGTTTGCGTGTCTGCCGAGGCATGATGACGTCGTCAATGAAGCCGCGCTGTCCGGCGATGAAGGGGTTGGCGAACTTGACGCGGTACTCTTCGGTGAGTTCGGCAATCCGCTCGGGATTGTCGAGTTCCTTGCGGAAGATGATTTCGACGGCGCCCTTGGGCCCCATCACGGCGATTTCAGCACTCGGCCAAGCGATGTTGACGTCGCCGCGCAGGTGCTTCGACGCCATGACGTCGTACGCGCCGCCGTAAGCCTTGCGCGTGATCAATGTGATCTTCGGCACGGTCGCTTCGGCGTACGCATAGAGCAGTTTCGCTCCGTGCTTGATGATGCCCCCGTACTCCTGAGCCGTCCCCGGTAGGAAGCCGGGTACGTCGACGAACGTCAGAATGGGGATATTGAACGCATCACAAACACGCACAAAACGGGCCGCTTTGATCGAAGACTTGATGTCCAGACAGCCCGCCAAAACCAGCGGCTGATTGGCGACAATGCCCACCGGAAATCCCTCCATCCGAGCAAATCCGACGACGATGTTCTTGGCATGCTCCGGTTGCAGTTCGAAGAAGTCGGTATCGTCCACCGTCTTCAGGATCAGCTCTTTCATGTCGTAGGGTTTCGTCGGCGAGTCCGGCACCAGCGTATCCAGCGACGGCTCAATCCGGTCGGCCGTGTCCGGCGTCGGTCGATGAGGCGGCGGAACTCGGTTGTTGGCGGGAAGATAGTTCATGAACCGACGCACCATGGCGAGCGCTTCGACGTCGTCCTCAAACGCCCGGTCGGCAACACCTGAGACGGTCGAGTGCGTGTTCGCGCCTCCCAGTTCCTCCTGCGTGACGTCTTCATGCGTCACCGTCTTCACAACCTCAGGTCCGGTGACGAACATGTACGAACTGTCTTTCACCATAAAGATGAAATCAGTCATCGCCGGCGAGTAGACTGCTCCACCCGCGCACGGCCCCATCACCAGCGAAATCTGTGGAACAACGCCCGATGCCAGAACATTACGCTGAAACACATCGGCATAACCTCCCAGCGAGGCCACACCCTCCTGAATGCGCGCTCCGCCGGAATCATTGATGCCGATGACCGGGGCGCCAACCTTGATCGCGTGATCCATGATCTTACAGATCTTTTCGGCGTGGGCTTCAGACAACGAACCGCCGAAAACCGTGAAATCCTGGCTGAACACGAAGACGACACGCCCGTTGATCGTGCCGTAACCAGTGACGACGCCGTCGCCGGGAATGCTCTGCTCGTCCATCCCAAAATCAGTGCAACGATGCTCGACAAACATGTCCCATTCTTCAAACGATCCGGGATCGAACAACAACTCGATCCGTTCGCGGGCCGTCAGTTTCCCTTTCTTGTGCTGTGCGTCGATTCGCGCCTGACCGCCACCCAATTGCGCCGCGGCACGCATTTCTTCCAATTGCCGGATGATGTCTTGCATAAACCTTCTCATGCGATACGTGGTGTTTTCGTGAGAATTTGGGGATCACTTCGCCGGGTATGGAGCTGTGGCGACTCGCGCGGCAACTCGATCACGTCCTCTTCGTCGAGTGCTCCGCAATCCAATTCGCCCATGTCCTCCTCGACGAGTGCTCTGCAATCCAATTCGCCGCCTCCGGCCACAGCTGAGAGTGCGATTGCGAGCCGACCGCCAGACCGACATGCCCCGCATTGATCGACAGCGTCATGACGTCCCGCGATTGCACGGCGCGTTCAACCGCCAGCGTCGAACGGGGTGGGACCAGGTGATCGTGTTCTGCGATCAGCAGCAGAAGCGGACACGTGATCGCATCCAGCTTCACGGGCGCACCGCCCAGCGACATTTCGTCCTTCACAAGCCGGTTCTGCTGATACAGCATCTTGACATATTCGCGAAACGTTTCGCCTGCCACGGGAATGCTGTCGTTCGCCCATCGTTCCACCGCGAGGAAATTGTCCAGAAACGCGTTATCATCCAGGTTCTCGCAAAGTGCCACATACTTCTCCGCAAAGTTCTGAACGGGCTTCATGAGTTGAAAGCAGTATCGCAGGAAATCACCGGGACAGTTGCCGTAGGTATCGATCAGTCCGTCGACGTCGAAGTACTCCTCGCGGGCCCACAAGTTTAGCAACCCCGCATCATCGGCAAAGTCGATCGGGGTCGCCAGAAGAATCAGGTTGCGAACCTGCTCTGGAAACAAAGCCGTAAACATCGTCGACATCGTGCCGCCCATGCAGTAACCGAGCAAATTGAGCGTTGGCGATCCGGCATGCTCGCAGACGAAGTCGGCAGCGTTCTTCAGCAACCGGCACACGTAATCTTCCAGCGTCAACGTATGGTCCGCGTCCGTGGGAACGCCCCAGTCAATCAAGTACACGTCCAAGCCGCGCTCAAGCAACCGCCGCACCACACTGCGATCATCCGGCCAGTCGAGGATATACGGCCGATTGACAAGCGCGTAGGAAATGAGGACCGGCTCGGCGAACTTGACCGAGCGGCGGCCATACCTCAGCAGCTTCAGCGTGCCCTCTTGGTAGACGACTTCGTGTGGTGTCGCGCCGATCGTCCCATCTGTCGTGGTTCCCGGCGCCCAAACCGCACTCCGAATCTGTTCCGAACAGCGGGCGCTGCTTGGGTGACCAAACCTGTTCCCGATTGCCTCCACTCGCCGTTCGAGTTGTTCCAACTGCGACTGCACAGCCTGTTCGACATCGCTCAGTCGTGCGGCGAGCGAATCCAACTCGTGCTGCGACAGGTCGGCCTTCCGCTTGGCCTGAATGACCGAATCGATGTGAGCCTTCATCATCCCTAGAAACAACGGACTCCGGAGATAAACGTCTGTTTCGCGGCTCAGCGCATCAAACCACTGCTGCCGCCAGGCGGAGGAATCGGCATTGCAATCGAATCCGCCCAGCATCATTTTCGTGGTTTCGTCGGCATACCGTACGTAATTTGTCCACTGCTCCAGAAACGGTTGAAATAGTGCATCGACGCGATTCCCGCTGTTGTTCGGATCGAACATGCCTGTCTCAGATTCTGGGCAGCAGTGACTGCATCGCCGGATGCCACATCGTATTCGTCGTGATGGGTTTCGGATAGCTGAATTGATCGAGCGCACTCCGGTCGTTGCGGCTCATGCTCCCATTCATTGAACCGCCGTCGGCTTGGCCCCATGTGACTCCGCCCAAGCCGCCACAGGCAATCTGCATGCAATCGCCTTGGATAACGAAGGCACGACGCGTGCCGTGCCTCGATGAAGCAAGTTCCATCATACGGACATTCGTCGAGCGGGCCTCGCGTGAGTGATCAGACGAGATGATGAACGTCGACTTGGTGATGTCGCTAAGGTCAGCGTCAGGAATCTCGCTCCCGTGTCGCTCGCAACGGATGTGTTTTCATCGGGTTTCCAGCAACTCGCCTCTAGGATCCGGCCTTGGTGACTAGCTCGCTCCATTTGGTCGTTGCTTCCTGGAATTCCTTCATCTGTGCCTCGGAGACTTCTCGCATGCAATCCAATGTCTTACGACAAAGATGCTCGGTTCGCTTGCGGAACTCCTCGGGGTTACTTGCTTCCCCCAAACGCAGCGCCTCTTCCAGCGATTCGAGGGCCACTTGGTACTGCCGGTCGAACGTGTCACGATGCTTGCGCGCGAGATCTGAGATGGTATTGCTCCACTGTCGCTGGAAGTCCCGTACTTTGTCAATCCAGACGGATTGCGGCGACGGCATCCCGGGCCACATTGTCGTCCACTGGTGAAACACGTCCTGTTGCATGCGGAGATTGGCTTCGGCCGCCTTCCTCATGTTCTCAAACACTTCCTCAAACACGTTGGTGGCTGTGTCGGTCGACATCTCTCTTACTCCTTACAAAACATGTGAACTCATGACTCAGGCGAGCGCTTCCGTCACAAGCGGTCACGTTGACCTGGTCGAAATGCAGCAGGCAATGACCTTCGGAACACTGCTGCACATGGTCCCGAAGGGTGTTGTCTCAATGAGACTGTTGTTTGTATCTTTTCGATTCGTCGAGGCCAGCCATGGACAACGGATGTCGTCCCAGTGACAGTGACGTGGTAGACTCGATCTGTTGAAGGAGTGTGTGCCATGTCTTCTGACGACCCCATTTTGGTCAAGCGGTATCCCAACCGTCGCTACTATGCGAGCAACACCAGCAAGTACGTTTCGCTTCGAGAGATCGAGGAAATCGTGCAAGGCGGTCACGATGTCGAGATCCGCGACAGCCAGACGGGTGATGACCTGACGCGCGCTGTGCTGACACAAATCATCATGGAACGCCACCCCGAAAAGATGGCCATGTTTCCGACCGATCTGCTCCACTTTGTCCTCCGATCCAATGACGTGATGTCGAGCTTTCTGCGAGACTACTTTCGGCAGTCGTCGACCTACCTCGACTACCTTCAACGGCGCGGCGCGGCGACAACGGAATTTCTCAATCCCATGCAGTGGGTCAAAACATGGCTCGACGGAAGCTCTCCAACTCCGACGGACGATGCTGCGTCAACTCGAACGGCGGACTCTGCTGCATTGAGCCGACGCGTCGAGCAGCTCGAAGAGCGGCTCAAGCAGCTGGAGTCCTCAGAGTAATCATCCTTTCTCAATGCAATTCCGGTGACCAACACGTGTCGTCATGCCGGCGGATGCCAACCGGCGTCCGCCCACAGCTCGCCGCTGACGGCTGAATTGGAAATCATGAAGCAGATCGCGTCGGCGATCTCTTCAGGTCGAATGAGCCGTCGAAGCTGCGTGTACGGCAAGACGTTCTTGCTCAGGTAGTCATCTCCCAAGGCCCGCGCCATGGGAGTATCGGTGAATCCGGGGTGAATGATTCCACAGCGGACGCCGTGAAAGATCGCTTCCTTCTGAAGCGTCGCTGCAGCACCTTCCAGCCCGGCCTTGGTAACCGCGTAGGAAATCTGACCTTTGTTTCCCTGGGAGGACACCGATCCGAGAAAGACGATGACCCCCTGAACTCTCTCCTCAGGTTCCCAACGCCCGACTCCACGTTGCCGGCGATCTTCCGCGATGCAGGCGACCATCTCGATCGCCCAGTAGATCGGGGCTAACAGGTTAACTTCCGTCACCTGACGAAACGTCTCGATCGGATAGACCTCCGCTTTACCGGTCTCCTTATTCATCCGGACCGCCAGGGAGTCTCGCGCGATCCCGGCTGCGGGCACACAGATTGTGACAGGTCCAAACTCTTCCATAGCATCGCTGAAAACGCGCTTGCGAAACCCTTCGTCGGTGGTATCGCCGATCTTGGCGATGGCAACGGTGCGTCCCGCCGACTCGTTGATCGATGCCGCCAAGTCAACCACGCTCTCACTTCGGTCGACCATCAGCACGGCGCGAGCCCCGCGCTTCACGAGTTCGTGGGAAACTGCTTCACCGATGCCGCTACCGGCACCCGTCACGACGGCGACTTTTTGGGAAATGTTCTTGGCCGTGCCGACTGTGAACTGCTCCTCT
Source organism: Planctomycetaceae bacterium (assembly GCA_029259815.1). GTDB lineage: Bacteria > Planctomycetota > Planctomycetia > Planctomycetales > Planctomycetaceae > JAHBXU01. The sequence goes on from JAJDEJ010000208.1 coordinate 14,461, forward strand.
TCGCTTCGTTGGGGCGGTGCTGGCGGAGCCGCTACCGCAGAAGAAGGCACGGGCGTCGACGGCTGTTCGGCTGCCGGTGGAGTGCCGTTGCCTTCAGTAGCAACTCCCAAAGCCGGTTCGAGTGAACTGACCGCAGCCTCGAACTGTTGAGCGAACAGTTCCTGCTGCGCGCGGGCCACATTGAACATGCTGTCCGACCACAATTGTGGAACTTGGCGTGCGCTCTCCACAGGGTTGGAACCCCGTCCCGAGAAACCGGGCCAGAAGCGAGTCCACCCCATCAGCAACTCCTGTTGTAGCCGCATGTTGTTCTCTGCCGCCTTGCAAACCCCACGAAATGCGCTATCCATCAGATTGGTCGAGTACATAGACATGATGTCCTTCCCTTGAATTCTTGGAATTGTCTCGTCCGGTTGAGCTGAGTGGCCAAACCAGAGTTGCTGCAATTGCAGCATTTTTTAATCATAGCAAAAAACGAGCCGACGAGGAGGAAATCCACCTGTCCAAGTCGTTATTTGCGAAACTCCCATGTGTTCAATGCCGTTGTCGTTCGCCAACTCATAATCAGCGAATTAGTTATGTGTTCCAGTGAATTGTTGGATGGGGGCCTCCGCAATCAGTTGAATGACCCAAACATCCAGAATATCTGTGCCGTGCCGAAAAAGTGAACGATCATCGAGCACGCAATCGCAGCACAGAGTGTGCATCAATGTGCGGAAAACGTGCGAGATCGCACGCGGACACGGTCACATGGGAATCGAGTTGTTGTTGCCATGGAGAGGGGGACAGACCGGTGGCAGAAGACCACACCAAAAGAATCCCCGAGCCCCACCGTGGTTGGGTGCACTTCGGTGACGAGGTCGCACCACAGAATCATCGCCATGCCGAGTACATGGGCATGGGCGAATGCTTCGGCGACTTTGACGATTCTGCCGTCGCGATTCTTCCGAGCTGAAGGAGATCGCCACACCAATCGCAACCGCTCCCAAGTCGTAGGCTCGCTGGACCGTGCTGAATATCACTTGATCGTACTCACTTGGATAAGTGAGCAACTCGGTACGGTTGACCTTCACGATACACGGGATCAGGTGAGCGTATCGCCGAGAGAACGCACCGAACATCGAGCGTCCAACGGGGCGACTCAGATGCTACTGAGAGAAGAAGGTCGCTTCGGACATCAACCTTCATAGACTGTGCACGCGCGCGGTAGTGCGCGCTTATTTGCACGAAATCGAAGGTGGATTTTCCGGTGCGCAAGGCGTAGACTGAGGCGTCAAAGCATCGATCATGGGCCTCTTAACTCGTCAACTTGCCTTGCTCGCTCCGGGAGTCCAGGAACGGATTTCAGTCCCGCTGGTTGGCCGCCCGGAACGACGCCGAAATCACCTCTTTCACTGCATCGAGCGGACACGTACTGACGATCATTGAACCCGGATCCCTCGTGTCCGCATGATGCCGCTGCACTTCCCCTTGCTATTCGCAAACTCGCATTTAAAACATGCCACACCCCATCTCGGAGGCGTCTGAAGTGACTGTGAACTCCTCTCTCCCGGATCCAACCGAGTTGGTTTCTTCTGATACGACACAGGGCGTCGATTCCCACACATTGTGTGAATCAATGCTGCGACATCTCCGCAGCTCATTGGCGAAAGACCAATACAGCGTCACGCCGCATGACTCTTACGTGGCCCTCGTGTACGCCGTTCGTGAACAACTGGTCGACCGTTGGCTGCGGACACAACAGGGTTACTACCATGAAGATCAAAAACGCGTTTATTACCTTTCGATGGAGTATCTGACCGGGCGAATGCTGGTGAACTCGCTGATCAACCTGGGTCTCTTGGAGCAGTGCCGCACTGAACTGGCTGCACTCGGGATCGATCTGGAAGTGTTGATCGCTGTCGAGGCTGAGGCCGGGTTGGGCAACGGCGGGCTCGGTCGCCTCGCCGCCTGTCTGATGGATTCATTCGCCACGCAGGCGTTCCCGGTTTGCGGTTATGGAATTCGCTTTGAGTATGGCATTTTTGAGCAGAGGATCGCTGACGGCTTTCAGGTGGAAATGCCGGATCACTGGTTACGGTTTGGTAATCCCTGGGAAATCGCGAGGCCGGAGGATGTTTACTGCATCGGTTTCGGCGGATATGTGCGCGAACTCCAAGACTCACGCGGACGCCTGCAACACGAATGGATTGCTGACGAGGATGTCACGGCAATGGCTTACGATATGCCGGTGGCTGGTTATCAAAACGACACGGTCAACACATTGCGTCTGTGGGCCGCAGAGTCGCGGCACGGATTCAACCTGGAATGCTTCAATCGCGGCGACTACGTTGCCGCCGTCGAGGCGACGAGCCGCAGCAAGAGCATTTCGCGGGTTCTGTATCCGAACGACAACGTACAGTCCGGCAAGGAATTGCGGCTTAAGCAGGAATACTTTTTTGTTTCCGCTTCGCTGCAGGACATCGTGCGGCGATACAAGAAGACGCGTCAAACGTTCGATGCGTTTCCAGAAAAGGTGGCGATCCAGCTCAACGACACCCATCCCGCGCTGGGGATTCCCGAACTCATGCGGATCCTCGTGGATCTTGAGCAATTGGATTGGCAAGAGGCGTGGGACATCACCGAGGCCACATTCGGCTACACGAACCACACGCTGCTGCCGGAAGCACTCGAAGAGTGGCCGGTCGCGCTCCTGCAACGCGTTCTGCCGCGGCATCTGCAGATCATCTACGAGATCAATCATCGCTTCTTGCAAGCCGTCAAGCGGAAACACCCGGGGGACGTGGCGCGCCTGCATCGCATGTCGCTGATCGGCGAAGGTGACGAACAGCGTGTGCGAATGTCACACTTGGCCCTCGTTGGCAGTCACGCGATCAACGGTGTCTCGCAGCTCCATTCCGATTTGCTTCGCAAACGGGTTTTTGTCGACTTTGACGAGTTCTTCCCGTGGCGGTTTCACACGACGACCAATGGAATCTCGCCACGCCGATGGTTGAAGCAGGCGAACCCGCCGCTCGCCGAACTGATCAGCGACTCCATCGGCGATGCGTGGGTCCGGGATCTCTCGCAACTGGAGGGACTGACCGCGTACGCGGATGACCCGGAATTTTCCGTGCGGTGGGCGGAAGTGAAACGCGAAAACAAGCGTCGGCTGGCAGCGCAGATCGGCGCGGAGCAAGGGATCGACGTCAGCGTCGACTCGATCTTCAGCTGTCAAGTGAAACGCATCCATGAGTACAAACGCCAGTTGCTCAACATTCTGCACACCATTGCGCTCTATAATCGAATTCGTCACGGCGACACCACCGAAATCGTTCCACGCACGGTGATGATCAGTGGCAAGGCGGCTCCGGGGTATGCGATCGCCAGGACGATCATCAAGCTTTTCCACGACGTTGCCGAAGTCATTAACAACGATCCACGCGTCGCCGGCGTGCTCAAGCTCGTCTTCCTGCCGAACTACAATGTCTCTTTGGCCGAGTCGATCTTTCCCGCAACCGATGTGTCCGAACAGATCTCCACGGCCGGCACGGAAGCTTCGGGGACTGGGAACATGAAAGCGATGCTGAATGGCGCCCTGACCGTCGGGACGTTGGACGGTGCCAACATCGAAATCGCGGAGGCCGTCGGCCGGGAGAATATCTTCATCTTCGGGAAGACCGCCGATGATGTCGCAAGGGCGTTTCAAGACGGATACGAGCCCCGCCAAGTCTGCGACAGTATTCCGGCTTTGCGAGAAGCCGTCGACATGATTCGCGACGGCTTTTTCTCCGCCGGGGACAAAACCGCTTTTCAGCCGCTGCTGGAGTCCGTGTTCAGTCAGGGCGACCGCTTTATGGTTCTCGCTGATTTTGCAGACTACGTTGCAACTCAACAACAGGTTGAAGGCACCTACCGGGATCAGATGCGCTGGACGCAGATGTCGATCATCAACGTGGCCCGTGCGGGCCGGTTTTCCTGCGATCGGACGGCACTCACTTATGCGAAAGAGATCTGGGACCTTGATCTCGATGATTCCGCGCGAATCAACCATGTTCCGCGGTAGCCGCCGAAACCGATCGAGATGCTGCTCAGGGAAAAGTCAAGCTGTTCGCAATCTCGATTTTATTCGATCACCCGGCGATTCTTCGGCCACACGGAGAACACGCACCAGCTAATTACGCCGAAGGAAAAGGCGATGGTCAAAGTCGGGCATGATGGTGCGATTCAGATTCGATGGTGTTGAACACGAGGTGTCATCAACAGAATCAATAAGCGAGTTACCGTGTTGGTTGAAGATCGTCGAGGGGAGCGGTACTCCGATGGCAAACACGACACCAAGTTTGAGGTGCCGGTCCAGTTGTTTGATGCAGTGGAGTGAATGTTGCCAGCACCACAACCGGAGCCTCGTCCGGGACCACGCTGAGCCATGACGGAAGCCGTGATGAGACAGACAGCGATGATCGCCAAAGCAAACCTGATCGGGCGTGACATGAGTGTCTTTCCTCATGGGTGAAGGAGTCATGATGAGATTGGCGACAGCTACGCCCGCCCCTTGAGCATCCCGTGCCAGTACAACAGCGGCAGGCCGTACTTTTTGAACCACCACATGATCCGTCGTTCGCGTGACTGATCGAACCAGAAGGTCTCGTCGGGGTGCTTGTCGTAGTCAAACTCAGCCAGGATGAGTGATCCATAGCCGGTGACGATCGGGCAAGACGTGTGGCCGTTGTACTTCGCCTTCAATGGGCGGCCGGACATCAGCGATTTGAGGTTCCTGACGAGCACTGGCGTCTGCTTCCGAACGGCTGCTCCCGTCTTCCACGTCGGCAGGTTGCTGCAGTCGCCAAGCGAGAACACGTTGGGGAACCGCACGTGCTGCAGCGTGAACCTGTCGACGTCGACCCAGCCATCCCGGTCGGACAACGGACTATTGGCGATGAACTTTGGGGCCGACATTGGCGGTGTGACATGCAGCAGATCGTAGTGCAGCGCCGTCCGTTGCTGCGAGTCGATGTTCTCGAAGACGGCTTCTTTCGTCTCCGGTTTGATCTCGATGAGCTGGTGCCGGAACATCGTCTCGATTCCCTTGCGCGAGATGACCCGTTCGAGTGAGTGCTGGTACATCGGCACGTCGAAGATCTTCGCTTCCGGTGAAGCAAAAATGACCCGACACTCCTGTCGTACACCGGATCGGTGGAAGTAGTCTTCGGCGAGATAGCAGATTTGCTGCGGTGCCCCGCCACATTTGACGGCCTCCTTCGAGATGGTGAAGATGGCCGTCCCGTTCTGAAAGCTGCGGATCGCCTCCCATGTTGAGTCAACCGTCTCGATCGAGTCGTTGCTGCACACACCTCCTTTGCCGACCGACTCCTTGAGTCCCGAAATGCCATCCCAGTGGAGTTCAATCCCAGCCGCAACGACTAGAGATTCGTACTCGATGACGAGTCCGTTGGCTGTCTGGAGTTGATTGTGTTCGGGGTTGAATTCGGTGACCGCATCGTGAATCCATGTTGCCTTTGGCGGGATGATGGATGCTTCATTCCGCACTGTGGCGGACTTTTCGTATGCCCCCGCTCCGACGAGCGTCCACGCCGGACGATAGTAGTGCTTGTCTGACGGCTCGATGATGACGACTTCCTGTTTGTTGAAGAGGCCCTTCGTCAACTGTGAGGCGACCGTAATGCCTGCTGTCCCTCCGCCGACAATGACCACTTCGTACCGGCAGACTCCCTGTGATGAGCAGTGGGCATCCTCCGGCTGCTGCGACACGGACCCCAAGCGTGCTTCAGAGTTGAAGGTCGACATGGCTCACTCCTGATTGAGGTGCATAAGAACGGGACTCACCTGGTTGTCTGCCGGTGATGTGTTGCCTGCAAAAGCCGTGGGACTTCCTTGCCGAGGACAACCAATCCCATCACCATCAGAAACACCGCGAAGACTCTTCGCAGTGTCACCTGATCGATCCGACTGCTCACAGCATTGCCGACCAGACTGCCACCGATGCCAATCCCGATAAACATGCCGACGGTTTCCCAGTCGACACACAAGTCCAGAGAGGCAAGCACACCGAGGTACTTGTAGACGCCGGTGAGTGACTTCAAGACCATGACAGCAAGACTTGTGCCAACCGTGCGACGCATCGGATGTCCGCCGAGGTTGACGAGGTCGGGAACAATCAAGCCCCCCCGCCGATCGCGACCAGCCCCGTCAGCACACCGACGACACCTTCGATCGCAATCTGCCATCTTGGATGCGGAGTGTGCTCCTGTGTCTCACTTGCACTCGCCGAGGCGTCCAGGCCATCGCTTGGTAGATGTCGTTGATGACACCGAGACATTGCAGAAATCGCCGGAGACACCACAACCCTGATGAGCAACAGAGTTGAGGCGACATCGGTCAATCGTTGAAAGCACCGTCTGCGTTGGTGCACTGCCTGAGGAACGCGCTGAACGCGTGATTAAACTGCTCAGGTTGATCGATCGGTGTCAGATGTCGCGAGTTCGAAACGCGTATGACTTGGGTGCGGGGCAGCTGAGCGGCATACGACTGTTTGTACGCGAGCGGTGTGTAGTCCAGATCGGCGGCGATGACACACCTTGGACACTTGATGCTGCTGAGCCGCTCGGCAAGCCTCCACCTCCGCAAGGCCCACATTGAGGCGAGGTACGCCCGTGGATCGTTCTCGGCCCAGCGTTCGACGAACGTGCGCCTCAATTCATGTTGCTCTTACTCGGGCAGCAATGTGCTTCCGAGTGTCTCGCCGAGTTTGCGCATGCCGGAGACGCGAACGATCAGCCAGCGAACGAACAGGCTGCCCCAAAGCTTGATGCGGTCCCACCAGCGCCCGCGGGGCATTCCGGGTCCAATATTCACAAAAGAGGGATCCGGTTTACTCATGTTGTGTTTTCGGTCCATTTGCGACGTTTCCCCAGGTGACGGGGTCGACTTGCGAGGCTTGCTGAACGAGTCGGTGGAACAGTTTCCCGCGACTCTTTGACGTGCGTCGGTTGAATCGGAACGTGAACTCGTCGAGATAGTAATCCAAGTGTTTGTGCCCCACAGTTCCTTGATGAGTCCCCACTAACCACCGTTTGCGAAGCGAGGCGACTCGATGCACATGGGGCAGCAGTTCGTCCGCCATCTCTTCACTGCGGCTGAGATTCACGACATTGTGTTTGAAACCGGTCTTTCGCAAGCGCGAGTAGCCTGTCCATCCGTCCGTGCGAATCGTGGCCCCTTCCACAACGACATCCTGAATGAATGCAATCAGACTCTTTCCGGAGGCATCAGGAATGCGACGCACGCGAATGCGTCCAATGCCTCCGGGCTTCTCCTCGGCAGCAATCACGACAATCGATTTCTTCAACGCGCCTCGTCCACGAGTGCCTTCCGCATCGCCACCAACGTAGGTTTCGTCAATCTCAACCAGTCCAGAAAGACGATCGCGACCAGGCCGAACTATCGCGAGACGCAGTTTGTGAAGCCAAGTCCACGCCGTCTCATAGCGCGAGAATCCAAGTTCACTCTGAAGTCCCATGGCGCTGATTCCATTCTTCTCGGCAGTGACAAGCCACATCGTGAGAAACCAGAGTCTCAACGACTTGCGTGTTCCCTCGAAGATCGTCCCCGCCGTGACGGATGTCTGATGCGGACATTCCCGGCACTGCTTCAAATCACTCCGCTGGATCGGCCAGAACAGCTGGTGGCCACACATCGCACAGACAAAGCCCTCCGGCCAACGGACGGCTTCCAGATACTCAAGACATGACTCGTCAGACGGGAACCAATCGATAACCTCCACGAGATTCGCCGGATACTCGTCACCATTCCGCACTTCATCACCACTCGCGGTTACAGGAATTCGCTGGACTTTACGCGAAAACAGCGCATGAGTGAACCGGATACCCCTTATTCACTATACAGAGACTGCGCACCAACTCGGGCCTCGTGGTTGCCAACTGAAAGGCGACCATCCCGCCAAGTGAAAGGCCAACCAAACGGTTGTAGCCGGGGGAGTCCGTCCGGCTTGCAAGTATTCCCACTCGTCGAGATACTTTTGTTCCGACGCTTTCGCGTCGGTGCCGAGGTAGTAGAGTTTTCCTCTGATTTATTTGACCCCTTGACCAGACGGATGCCATGATAAAGGGAAGTCCTTGCGGGGTTTCTCTGGCTATTGGCGTTTCGTAGGCATTGGTGAATTTGATCCAGAAGCGGGGGAGCGGTTGTGGTCAACACTGCCCCGCACTGGACGGAAGTCACGAAAACACTATAAGAACAGGGTACGGAGAGGTGGCAGAGTGGCCGATTGTGCAGCACTGGAAATGCTGTGTACTGGAAACAGTACCGGGGGTTCGAATCCCCCCCTCTCCGCTCTTTTTTCTCGGCTCAGATCACGATCGATCAGGAGCGGGTGACCGCGTGGCGTTAGAAGCCGCCGCGGAAGCCGTTGAACAGGAAGTTGAACTGCACCAGGCTGAGGACCGTGTTCAAGACTTCCTCGCTCGCCTTGTAGCGGACGATCAGCACGTCTTCCGGTTGAATGAGGATACGCTGACGTGGATCTTTGAGGGCTCGTTTGAGATTCACTCGGATCGGAATCTGTCCGCCGTCGCACAGTTTGCGGACGACGATCGCATCTGTGGGGGGGAGTGGCCCGCCACGCCCACCTGATCCGCCTGTCCCGCCTCCGTTCACTTGAGAGAGGACAGCACCTGACGAGCCGACTTGTCCATGGGCGACGGCCACCGCCTGCAGGATGTCGAGGTCGTAGTCGCGAGGGATGGGATACTCGCCGCCGCCGAGAACACCGCCAGTGTAGAACTTTTCGCGATCTCGCGACTCGATGAGCACGATGTCACCCGTCTGCAAGATGATGTCTTCTTCGGTTATCTGCGGCGGGTTCTCCGGATAGAAGCGGAGAGGCACACGGACGACGTTGGGGGCGTCAGGAATACTCGGTGGGCAGGAGCACGGTTCCTGACACATCTTGATGCGTGAGACGAAATTGTCGTATTCGCGGGCGTCCATGGCTCCGCCGCGAATGATGAGCACTTCGTTCTGGGCGTCCATTCCGGGGAGGCCGCCAGTTTCGTTGAGTGCATGCAGTAGGTCGTTCTCGTAGGCCGGGAGATCGACCACATAGCCGGCACCGCGCTTGATGACCTCTTGGTCACCGTGCAGACGGCTGGATGCCCCTGCCTCTTCGCGGACGACGAGCACCCGATGTTTACGGCGCTTAATGAGCGTCACGATGATGCGACTGGCGCCCGGTGGAAGGATGCGTCGATCGACGGTGTACGCTTTACGAATCAGTTCCTGTGTGTCTGCCAGCGTGAGACCCGCAATGTCCATGGGGGGAATCAGGGGCAGGGCGATCGTGCCGTCTTCGCGGATGGGCACCGGATAACCGATGGCCGGTTCCTGCTCTCCACTCTCCGGAAAGTGGACAGGAGGCACGTCACCCGAGTTGCCCAGGATGGTCTCGATGTACACACCGAGAATGTCATTCGGCCCCAATTCATAGACTCCCGATGCTGTACGTCGGAGTCGCGAGAGAGAAATCTCCTGCATGTTGGACTTGGACGGCCCCAAAAGTGATTGGGGGACACGATGTGCGGGGACTGCGTCCAAATGATCAAACGTGGGGAGACTCCCGCAGCCTGAGACGAGGAGCGTCAGGCAACTGAGCGAGGCGAAAAGCCTGTTCGGCAGGAGGAACATCCTTGTCTCCGTTGGTCTCGTACGATCAGAGTCGTGAGTCGTGGATTCATCGGAATGACGAGCGTCCGGTGACTCAAGTCTCAGGGCATGGTTTGTGCCCGATGGTTGCCACCGGGCGAGATTGGTCGATCTGATTGTTGGTTGCAAACTCAATCGAGTTTTCGCCACAAGGCGTTGATACGTGATCCAAGTTGTTCACTCGCTTCCTGTTCAGGGGAGAGGAAGTTGGTCGGCACGAGGCCGCGCGGTCGACCATCAGGTTGGGTCTCCACATGGAAGTCAATGTCCGGGATCGGCGGCCCTGGTGGGGGGGCGGGAAGTTGAGTTTCGTCGAGGGGCGGCAATGGCAAAGGGGCAGGGGCAGATGTTGGCCCACGATCGTCTTCGGGAAACCCCCACCTTTCACCGTCATTCATCGATGATCCCGGCGCAATCACTCGCGGTGGGAAGTCGTCGGGTGTCATTGACGGAGCGGGCGGTGGCCCCAGGGGGGGGACATCTCCTCGCCAGTCGTCGTGCGGTGGTCCGTCGTACGGCGGTCCCAGCAGACCTGCGTCGTCGGAGGGGTAGGGCGTCGACTGATCGGCGTTGATGTGGTATTCCGTCTCCAGTTGGCAACTCTGACCGGTCGCCTCCCGGGAGGTGACAATCTCAGAGTAACGATCGCGACCGTCCATCTGAGCGACCAGTGCCCCTTCCGCGAAGCCATTGAACCATTCGACCGACTGTGCGCGGCCGACTTCCGATTGATGACAGGCCGACCAGTATTCGCGAGGAGGCAGCGTGGGCGGGCAGCCTCCGCTGCCGTGACACACGCTTTGGTACCCGGCCCGAAAGCCCTTACCAAAGTGATAGGGGTACAAAACGTCCCGGTAGTCACGCCGATGCCGGTACCAAGCTGTCTTGGAACTCACACAGCAGCGAACAGAAAGGATCGCCTCATCGACCGGGTCGTACAGGTGAGCGCAGCCGGAGACGAGGCCTAGCAGCAGGGACAATCCAATCCGTCGAAATGTTGGTCTCGTTAGCGGGGGCATCGTCCGTGACTTCCCAGTCAGTTCGTCTTATTGTTGTCAGTCTGCTGTCGTTCTTGCTTGCGTGGCCATTCAGCCTCGAGATGGTCGATCGCAACTCATGTCGGTTGTGTCGAAGCGTCCCGAAGGACGTTTATGGATGAACCATTGTGCTGGTCAGTTGGTCACCCCATACGGCATGCCTGTGGGGTCTGCGAGCATGGGGTGCCGGTAGGAAGAAGGTGTGGCTTGCATGACCGCTGGTCTGTATTCACTCGAGAATCCGCTAAATTCGATGTCGTCAGTTTCGGGGAGTCCCAATTTCACCGGCTGTCCGACCACACGACCGTCTGATGCATTGCGGAAATCGACAACTCGGGTTGTGGCCTCTGGACCTCCCCTGTTCGCAATCGGGCCATCTTCGATTTGCTCAGGTTCTGTCGTTCGAGGACGCAACTTCTCGTAGATACTGCGGACGCTGAATGGTGAGAGGCGGTCTGGCTCGCCGACTCCGCGGATGAGTCCGTCTTGAGGAGGAACCGGTCCGTTTTTCAGGCGCACATCTTCATCGATGAGGGGTGCGGGTGCCTGTGATCCGGGGATGTCGGGATTGTGTCGCGGGGGCAGGTCGTCAGCTCGAGGCACGGGTGCCGGAGGAGCTGGGTACGCTGGCTCCGCGACAGGTGTCGGCGCGTACTGCTCGGGTGTGTCTGTCGAATGACCGGGATGGATTCCGCTACCGCCTCCCGGTTCAGAAGGGGGGGACTGATCGAACGAGTAGCCCGGTTGAATTTCCGCGTATTGGGATTGGGACTGCCGTCGCTGGCTGGCGTGCGAACGCCGCAGACCTGGAAAATGCCAATGAGAGCTGCTGTCAGATTGACAGCCGACGGCCATCACCGTCAACGAAACAGCGACAGCACATTTGAGAGTTGAGTAACGGTGGTTCATGTGAGCGACCCCTTTCGCAGGTTTGTGCATCCGGCGCAGCTGGCTGGTTGAGTGAGTCCACTTGGACTCGAATTCACATCCCTGTTGAGACGGTACGCTGATCGAGGTGCGACGACGTCATCGTTGGCACACCTCACAACCGATTCGCCCTGCCTCGATGCAGAACGAGAGCGACGAATGGTTCGTCACCTATCAAAGCATCGGACGGCCCTTCCAAAAAGACTCACTCCTTCGATCGCAAACCATGTCGGACTGAACCGGCACGTGATGGTCATACGGCCCGTGCCGATTACTCCGCGTTTCACTTCTCGGAACACACAGACAAGTGCGGTCGTGAGGGTTCCTCGAGTCCCGGTCGATGCAGCCTTCTGAAGGCACACCGAAGCCCTACTTCGGCAGAATCTGCGTGAATCCGACGGCGACTCGCATGACCGATTCAGCCGTTGGGATCGAAATAACCAGAAAAGTTTATCTCGACGTACTCCTCAGGCCGATGAGGAGAACACTGTCACATCATTCGATCGAGTCCGGGCAGGTGCCCCGTCACCATGACGACCACCCGCAGCCACCTCACAGACGAGGAAACCGGAATGCACGACTTAAAGGAGTGAGTCCATGCTGCGTCTGCCAAAGAAAGTGGTCATGTTGGCCGGACTGCTGGCAGCAGTACCCAGTGTTACACTGGCCGGCCCGTTTGACTTCCTCAAACCCAAATCTGACACGGTCGTCTCCGCTCAGTCCGAGCGAACGAACCAGCAGGTTGCGAACCAGATCGCTGCCGCTCTCAAACAGGCGAACCTCAAGGGTTTCGATATCAACATCGAATACGCCGACGGGGTCGCCACGCTGAACGGCAAGATCAGCGATGCCTCGCAGAAGGCCGTGGCCACGAAAGCCGCCTCGGCGATTGACGGTGTCGTCACTGTCAACAATCAACTGGAACTGGCCGCCGCTCCGCAACGAACACCGTCGGGTCGTCCGGCTCCTCAGCGAAACGCTCGCCAACAGGGTCCTGTCCGACAGGTTGCTCATCAGCGTGCCAGCCGCAACAATCAGCAGGTTGCTCAGCAAATTGCGAACTCGCTCGTCTCGGTCGGACTGGCCGACAGCGGTGTCGAAGTCCGCTACAAGAACGGCGGTTGCAGCCTCTCGGGAGACTTGGACACGCCACAGCAGGCCATGACGGCCTACACATTGGCAAGCCGGGTCCCGGAAGTCCAACATGTGCTGACTGAAAAGCTGACCGTCGCTGGTCAGCCCTTCACACCACCGGCTGTGCGTCCGGTCGGATACAATCAGCAGGCCATGATGCAGCAATTGCAGGGTCCGCAGATGCCTGGTCCCGGGTTCCCTCACGGGATTCAGCCGACAGCCGGTCAATATGGCCCACCACAGGGCGTTACGCCCGCTGGTTTCGGTCACCATGCACCATACGGTGGCGGATTGAGTCCCCATGAGGTCTACAACAGTCCGAATTTGCCGGAACACGCGTGGCCTGCCCAAGCGGCGTACGACAACTACGCTGCGGTCAGCTATCCATCGCAATACGACGCCAGTGCTTGGCCGTACATTGGACCGTTCTACCCCTATCCCCAAGTGCCCCTCGGCTGGCGTGATGCTCAGTTGAGTTGGGACGACGGCTACTGGAACCTGAAGTTCAACAGCCGCACCGACAAGTGGTGGTGGTTCCTCAATCCCGAGAACTGGGAATGAGCCACACATAGACCGACTCCAATCGAATGATGCGACGGACGTCTCCGTGGGACATGATCCTGCGGAGACGTCTTCATGCGCGCATGCATGATGCGTGAGGGCCAAGTCTCCTCACGACAAGTGAGTCAACTCCCATCACATCATTCCGGCGCAGGCGAGAACCCAGAGAGTGAGGGTGCGGGGCCAAATCTGCGATGGCACATCGATGCTCACTGGATTCCCGCCTGCGCGGGAATGACGAATCGTTAATGGGAACGAGATGAATATCCGGCAATCGCCGCCGGACCATTGAATTCGACAAAATCGGAAAATCTTCCCAAGTCTGCCCACATGGATGGCCGATGTAGAGATTAGCGGCGGTCGTTTTCGTCGCACGCATTACCTGCCCAATCAAGTCACTGAAGTCATCAGACCCCTGGAGGCGACGAAATGCCTAAGCTGCAAGGCCACCTCAGGGATTCTTCCTGCCCGGACGGACAGGCGCCAGTCGTTACGTCCTCAGAGCCCTCGGCAAGAAATCCCATGTTGAATGCAACACTCAAACGACTGTTCCTGCTAACTGTCCTGGTCTGTACGACCATGCCAAACAGCGGCTGCAAACTGCTCTTTGGGTTCACCAAAGATGCATTTATTCTCGCTGACTTTTGGTACACGACGCCGCTGATTCCGGTGACGCCCTACATGAGCCAGCAGATTGAAGACACCTACTGGGAAGAGGAGCGTTACGGCAAGGTGCCGATCCTCGATCCCGTCGAAGGCGAGAACGCACCGCTGTTCTGCCTCGATCCGCCCTCCGCTGACGAAATCCGACGAGCCCTTCCCGATCCTCGTGAAGGCGGCGTGCCTTTCCTTGCAGAGACACGGTGGAACAACATGCGGATGATCACTGAATTGATCGTCGACCGCCTGGACGAGTGCCGCTTCTTCCCAATGGCCGGCCCGGCTCGTCAGCATCACTGTCACTACAAGTGCACCGTCTGGTTTGAAGAGACCAAACAATCCTGGTGGCCCGTGCCGTTCACGTTCACGGAAGATCGCCAAGAGGTGGTGTATATCGACCACAATTACCTGATCCGCTGTGCGGGACCTGTGGTGGAGTAGCCTACGGCTCCACCCCGCGTATTTGACTGGGCAGCAGTCTCATTTCCAGGTGATTGTTGAAGCCCGGCCCTGCAGCAGGCCGGGCTTCTTTCGTGCGCAGAAACAGAACTTGACCTGTTTTCCCGCCCTCACCTATAAATCCGCCCCCGGCGATGCTTGGAAGACCGCACGATGCGTCTCGACCAAGCCCACTGAGGGGCCTGCGAAGATACGATTTCGCGACTCCCTCGGTCCGTCCCTGTCCCCTCGACCGATCGTACGGAGACTTTGAATCATGGGTGAACGGAATCACTCGCATTCGGCGAACAAATCAGTAGCTGCCCCTGCAACCTCAAACCGCAGGCTCATTCACATCGTCGCTGGGACCGCATGTGTCGGCCTCCTGGCTGCTGTAACCTTCCAGTTTCTGCGCGCCGAGTCGGCGACGTCTCAAACGGAAACGGTCAGCAAACAATCATCAGAAGGTCTGGCATCGACAGAGACCAAGGAACAATACTTGGGCCGCGTTAACGATCAGCCCATCACTTATGACGAAGTCGCCCGTGAGTGTGTGGCACGGTATGGAGCCGAGATCCTGGACAAGATCATCAATCGCTTGATCATCCAGCAAGAGTGTGAGAAACGAGGCATTGTTGTCACTGAAACAGAAGTGATTCAAGAAGTGCAGAAAATCTGCAAAGGTTTCAAACTTCCCGTGGATACCTATTACCAGCTCCTCCAAACAGAGCAAGATATCTCTCCTCAGCAGTACAACCGCCACATCATCTGGCCGAAGCTCGCACTACAGAAACTCGCCGGATCTGACGTAACCGTCAGCGAAGAGGACATGCGCAAGGCGTTTGAACGTGATTACGGACCACGCGTTGAAGTCCGCATCATCATGGTCGACGGCAATATCCGTCAGGCCGGTGAAATCTGGGAGAAGTGCAACGCAAACCCCGGAGACTTTGACAAACTCGCCAAAGAGCACTCCAACGATCCCAACAGCCGACCGCTCGGTGGCGTCGTCCCGCCCATTCGCAAGCACGCCGGCCTCTCACAGATCGAAGAAGAAGCCTTCAAACTCAAACCGGGCGAAATCTCCAGTGTGATTCAGATTGGCAAGAACAGGCATGTCATCATGAAGTGCGAAGGCTTTACCAAGCCGGTCGTCGCCGACGTCAAAGATGTCTGGACCGAACTGCATTCAACACTCATCGAGGAAAAAACACAGCTCGCTGTCGCAGAGGTCTTCCAGAAGCTGGAACAAGATGCGGAGGTGATCAACTTCCTGACAAGGAAGTCGACCGTTCGCAAGACTGCGGCGCAACTCTCGCCTGGCAACGTTCGCCAAACGAGCGGCACGCAAACCAGCGAGAAAGTCGCCCCTGCCGTCGTACGCTGACATATCAACAGGTGTGGGCCAATCTTTGCGGTTTCCGCAAGCCACTCCGTCAAAGCCCGGCTTCCACGAGAAGCCGGGCTTTTTTGTTGATCGAGTTCGACCGAAGCACCCCGGCTGCTTTGAGCAGCCGGGGTGCTGGTGTTTCTCTCGTAGCCAGTCGCCGGGTCGATTGACCACGCCATCTGTTGACGCTAAGGTGACATTATCTCATTTTATGACCTCTCGGTCATTTCATCCACCCACCTAATTCTCAGCCGCCATGTTGCTCCGAAATGCGGAGATCTTCTGCGATGTCGTTGCCTACCGCAGCTTTTCCAAGGCTGCGGAAGTCAGGAACATTTCGCAACCTGCGATCAGTCAGGCACTTCAGCAACTCGAAGAATACCTCGGCTGCACTTTGATCGACCGCTCGAAACGCCCCTTCGATCTCACTTCGGCGGGCGAGCTCTATCATGACGGCTGTCGCAGGCTGTTCGACGGCTTTCGCCGTGTCGAAGACGACGTCCAGCAGATCGGCGATCGCATCACCGGACGACTCCGCATCGCGTCGATCTACTCGGTCGGACTGCTGCAAATGGCCGGTTACCTTTCTCACTTCCGCGAAGAGTATCCGGACGTCAATCTCACAATCAACTATCTCCACCCCGATGAAGTCTACGACCGTCTGTCACGAGACGAAGTCGACCTGGGCATCGTCTCCTTTCCCAAAGACGGTGGCGACTTCAGCAGCCTTCCCTGGCAAGAGCAGGAGATGGGCCTCATTGTCCCTCCATCCCACCCACTCTCCCTGCAAGACGCCGTCTCATGGGACGCGATTGACGGCGAGAGTTTCGTCAGCTTTACGACAGACCTGAGAATTCGTCGAGAAATCGATCGTCAGTTGAAGCGTGCCAGGGTTTCGGTCAAAGTAGTGCATTCATTCGACAACATTGAGAACATCAAGCGGGCCGTGGAGATTGGGGCAGGCGTCTCGATTCTGCCTCTCCCGACCGTTCGTCGCGAAGTCGAGCATGGATTCTTAAGAGCCCTCACCTTCGAGGACCGAAGTCTCCATCGACCTCTGGGTATCATCCACAGACGCCACAAACATATTTCCAACGCCGCAGAGAAGTTTGTCGAGCTGCTGCACGACGAACTTGTGGCGGACGACATCGCACTGATCCCCGCCGGAGCTGATTCCCGCCGGAGATAGTCGCGAAACCTGAGCCGCACGAGGCAGCTCAACACTCTTGGACGGATCACCGTCCCGTGAGAGGACAGACTCACGATGAGTACCGCGCCGAAGGAACGTACGTTGAAAGTACACAAACGGACCGAAGCAATGACTCAGATGACCGGATTTACACATTTTCCCGAAGCACACGGCCTCTACGATCCTGCGAACGAGCATGACTCATGCGGTGTCGGATTCGTGGCCCACATCAAGGGACAGGCATCACATCAGATCGTTCTGGATGCGGAACATATTCTGCGCCACATGACCCACCGCGGTGCGTGCGGATGTGAGGAAAATACGGGGGATGGTGCCGGTATCCTCGTTGCCTTGCCGCACAAGTTTCTTCGCAAGGCCGCAAAGTCCGAACTCCACATCGACCTGCCCGAAGTCGGTCAATATGGTGCTGGAATCATTTTCCTTCCGACAGACAAGACGGCCCGGATCGAGTTCAAAGCGGTCGTCGCGGACATTGTCGCCGAGCAAGGACAGACGCTCCTTGGCTGGCGCAACGTCCCACAGCAGTCAGATGCTGCCGACATCGGTCCCTCCGCTCGCCAAGCTGAACCGCGAATGGAGATGCTGCTGATCGGGGCCGCCGATGGACTCGACCAGGACGGCCTTGAACGGCAACTGTTGGTTATTCGCAAGATGGCATCGCATCGCATCCGTGCGAGCCAGCATGCCCATGCCACTGAGTTCTACGCCTGCTCTTTGTCGACGAAGGTCATCATTTACAAGGGCATGCTTACACCCGCTCAGATGTTGCCGTATTTTCCTGACCTTGCCGATGAGGACTTCGAGTCGCACCTCGCCATGGTGCACAGCCGGTTCAGTACCAACACGTTCCCCTCATGGGATCGCGCACAGCCGCTACGGTTCATGGCTCACAACGGCGAGATCAACACCGTGAAGGGCAACGCCAACTGGGTCCGCGCACGGCAGGGCGTGATGCAGTCGGACCTGTTCGGCGACGACCTCAAGAAGTTGTTCCCCATCATCGAGAAGCACTGCAGCGACTCGGGCAACTTCGACAACGCGATGGAGTTCCTGTACCACAGCGGTCGCACGCTGCAGGAAGTCGCCATGATGATGATCCCCGAAGCGTGGCAGAACCACCACGATATGTCCGAGGATAAGAGGGCGTTCTACGAGTACTTCTCTGCGCTGCAGGAACCCTGGGACGGCCCCGCCAGCGTCTCGTTTACCGACGGGCACTTCATCGGAGCGTGTCTCGACCGCAACGGGCTGCGACCCTCCCGATACTACGTCACCCATGATGACAGAGTCATTATGGCCAGCGAAGTGGGCGTGCTCGACATTGCCCCAGAGAACGTCAAGCTCAAGGGCCGACTCCAGCCCGGCAAGATGTTCCTTGTCGACTTCGAGCAGGGCAAGCTCATCCGCGATGAAGACCTCAAGCTGGAGGTCGCCGGTCGTCGTCCTTACAACGAATGGCTCAAGAACCAGCGGGTCGAACTCAGCGAGTTGTGTGAACAGCAGCCGACCGACCATCCCCGCATCACGGGCGATGCACTGCTCGAACAGATGCAGGCCTTCGGTTACACGACCGAGACCATGCAGTTCATGCTCATCCCGCTGCTCAATGCCAAGAAGGACCCTATCTACTCGATGGGCGACGACGCCTCGCTCGCCTGTTTGTCAGACAAGCCGCGTCTGCTGTACGACTACTTCAAGCAACTCTTCGCCCAAGTGACGAACCCGCCGATCGACTCGATCCGCGAAGAAGTCATCATGTCACTGGAGTGCTACATCGGCCCGGAAGGCAACCTCCTTGATACGACCGAGGCACAAGCGCATCGCCTCCGCGTGCCGCACCCCATCCTCACCGACAAGGAGACCGCCGCGATTAAAAGCCTCGACGGCTACCGCGGTTGGAAGACCAAGGTCATCGACATCACGTTTGACAATGAAAGTAGTCGTCACGCTCCGCGTGACGTTACAACGAAGGCCAAGTCTTCCAATAATGGGGGAGCGGCAGACCCATCTGCTCATCACGCGGAGCGTGATGGCCACTCTGGGCAAGCCCTCATCGACGCTCTCGACCGCATCTGTGCCGAAGCGGAGCAGGCGATCGACGATGGGTACTCGCTTGTCGTGCTCTCCGACCGCGCCACGAGTGCGGACCGCATCCCTGTCAGCACACTGCTCGCCTGTGGAGCCGTGCATCATCACCTCGTTCGCAACGAACTCCGCACTCGCATTGGCATCGTGCTTGAGTCGGGCGAAGCGCGCGAAGTCCATCACTTCTGTCTTCTGGCCGGCTATGGAGCCGACGCCATCAACCCGTACCTTGCCTTCGAAGCAATCCGTGATGCGAAGGACAACGGGCACCTCAAGGATGACTACACCGAAGAGAAGATCGTCCAGACCTATCGAGAGGGTGTCCGGAAGGGCATGCTCAAGGTGATGGGCAAGATGGGCATCTCGACCCTCGCCTCCTACAAGGGAGCACAAATCTTCGAAGCCCTCGGACTCTCATCTGACATCATCGACAAGTGCTTCGTCGGCACGCCCAGCCGTATCAAGGGAGTCAACTTTGACATCCTCGCTGAGGAGCACCTGCGTCGTCACGAACAGGGCTTCCCCTCACGCCACGAGAACAAGCGTCTTCCAGTCTTGCCCAACGATGGCATCGTCCACTGGCGATACGGCGGCGAAAAGCACGGCTGGAACCCATTCACCATCGCTGAGATCCAGCAAGCGGCCCGTGCCGGAGACAAGACGGCCTACGACCGCTTCGCCCAACTCACAAACGAGAGTGATCAGCGACAGGGCACACTCCGCGGCTTGATGCAGTTCAAGACCGGCACCGACTCCGTCCCGCTTGACGAAGTCGAGTCCGCAGCGGACATCGTCAAACGCTTCTGTACGGGTGCGATGAGCTACGGCTCCATCTCCGCCGAAGCTCACGAGTCGCTCGCCATCGCCATGAACAAGATCGGCGGCAAGTCCAACACGGGCGAAGGGGGCGAAAACTACGAACGCTTCGCCGACAACCGTCGCTCAGCGATCAAGCAGGTCGCCAGCGGTCGCTTCGGCGTCTCATCGTGGTACCTCACCAACGCCGACGAATTGCAGATCAAGATCGCCCAGGGCGCCAAGCCGGGCGAAGGGGGCGAGTTGCCCGGTCACAAGGTCGACAAGATCATCGCTGCCACCCGCAGCTCCACACCCGGCGTCGGTCTCATTAGCCCGCCGCCCCACCACGACATCTACTCGATCGAAGACCTCGCTCAACTCATCTTCGATCTCAAGAACGCCAACCCGTCCGCCGGCATCAGCGTCAAGCTTGTCTCGGAAGTCGGCGTCGGCACGATCGCCGCCGGCGTGGCGAAGGGACATGCGGACAAGATCCTCATCTCGGGCGATGGCGGAGGCACCGGGGCATCACCCCTCACGTCAATCAAGCATGCCGGCCTCCCTTGGGAACTGGGCATCGCGGAGACTCATCAGACGCTCGTCAAGAACGACCTCCGCAGCCGCGTCAAACTTGAGACCGACGGACAGATCCGCACCGGTCGCGATGTCGCTATTGCGTGCCTGCTGGGAGCCGAGGAGTTCGGCCTCGCGACCGCACCGTTGATCACGCTTGGCTGCATCATGATGCGGAAGTGTCACCTCAACACGTGCCCCGTCGGCATCGCCACGCAAGACCCTGAACTGCGAGCGAAGTTCACCGGTCAACCCGAACACGTCATCAACTACCTGTTCATGGTCGCTGAAGACCTACGCACGATCATGGCCCAACTCGGCTTCCGCACCATCGAAGAGATGGTCGGACGGGCAGACATGCTCGAACTCAACTCCAACATCGACCACTGGAAGGCCAAGCATCTCGACCTGTCGCTTGTGCTGACCCGTGCCACAAGTGCCTATACCGACGCCGGTACCTACTGTCAGCAGCCGCAGAATCACGGTCTCGACGAGACCCTCGATCAGACGTTCCTCATCCCGCAAGCCCGCGAAGCGATCGACAAGGGAGAGAAGATCAAACTGGAAATCGACATCCAGAACATCGACCGCGCCTTTGGCACCACGCTAAGCCATGAAGTCAGCAAGAAGTGGGGACCGCAGGGTCTGCCCGAAGACACGATCCGCATCATCACGCAAGGCTCCGCCGGTCAGTCGGTCGCCGCATGGGCCGAGAGCGGTGTCACCATCGAAGTCATCGGCGACGCCAACGACTACGCCGGCAAAGGCCTCTCCGGAGGCAAGCTCATCGTGCATCCGCCAGAGTCCAGCACGTTCGTCCCTCGTGACAACATTATCATCGGCAACGTCGCCCTTTACGGGGCAACGGCGGGCGAAGCCTACTTCCGAGGCCGCGCGGCTGAACGGTTCTGTGTCCGTAACAGCGGCGCCAAAGCTGTCGTCGAAGGCGTCGGTGATCACGCCTGCGAGTACATGACGGGCGGACGAGCCGTCATCCTCGGTCCCACCGGCCGTAACTTCGCAGCGGGTATGTCAGGCGGAGTCGCCTACGTCTACACCGACAACCCGGAGGAACTCCGCGTGAACTGCAACCTCGAACTCGTCGACCTCGTCCCACTCGCCGAAGTTGACGACCCCGACTACGTCGCCGAGCTGAAAGAATTGGTCGAGAAGCACCACATCTACACCGGCTCCAAACCTGCGAAAGCGATCATCGAAGACTGGGACACCGAGTCGGCCAAGTTCGTCCAAGTGATGCCCCGCGACTACAAGCGAGCCTTGGACGAACTCAAAGCCGAAGCGATGGCCGACGCCGCAGGGGAGGAGTCGCCGGAGATGGCGGAGTCACATAACTGACGACAGCGAGAGACAGAATTATGAACGCACCGGAATTGACGAAGCATTTGCGAGAGCAGCCCTTTATTCCTCTCCGATTGCATATGTCTGATGGTTCCTCGTTCGATATCAGACATCCGGAGAATGCCATTGTGACGACTCATACCATTTATGTTGTCACGCACGAAGACCCGAAGACAGGAGTTGCTGAAGACGTCCAATGGCTCTCGTTGCGGCAGCTTGTTCGCGTTGAACAACAGGCCAAGGCTGGTACCGAGGTGGATAACGGATAATTTTCAACTGAACACTGAGAACTGAGAACTGAAAACGTTTCAATGGGTAAGCCAACAGGATTCAAAGAGTTCCCCCGTCAAACGGCCGCCGATCGGGATCCGGTCGAGCGCATCAAGGACTGGGACGAGTTCATTCAACCGGTCCAGCTCGACGTCCTGCAGGAGCAGGGGGCGCGGTGTATGGACTGTGGGATTCCGTTCTGCCACACGGGCGACATCCTCGCCGGGGCGGCGGCGGGGTGTCCGGTGCATAACCTCATTCCCGAGTGGAACGACCTTGTCTATCACGACGACTGGCAGGAAGCCCTCGATCGGCTGCACAAGACGAACAACTTTCCGGAGTTCACCGGCCGCGTCTGTCCGGCCCCGTGTGAAGGCTCGTGTACGCTCGGCATCAACGAGCCCGCCGTCGCCATCAAGACGATCGAACGCAGCATCATCGATCGCGGCTTCGAGGAAGGCTGGGTTGTCGCACAGCCACCGAACGAACGGACCGGCAAGAAGGTCGCCGTCGTCGGCAGTGGACCAGCTGGACTGGCCGCCGCCGCCCAGCTCAACAGCGTGGGACATCTGGTCACTGTCTTCGAACGATCCGACCGTATCGGCGGCCTCTTGATGTACGGCATTCCCAACATGAAGCTGGAGAAAGAGCGCGTCGTCGAGCGTCGCCTCAAGCTCATGAACGAGGAAGGCGTCAAGTTCATCACCGGCTGCGAGATCGGCAAGGACAAGCATGCGGACGAGTTGAAGGACGAGTTCGACGCGGTCATCCTCGCCACCGGCTCCACCCGTCCGCGTGATCTGAGCATCTCCGGTCGCGAACTCGGCGGCATTCATTTCGCAATGGAGTTTCTCACCGCCAACACAAGAAGTCTGCTTGATTCCGAGCACGAGGACGGCAACTACATCAACGCCGCTGGCAAAGATGTGATCGTCATCGGTGGTGGCGACACAGGAACCGACTGCCTCGGCACGAGCATGCGGCACGGCTGCAAAAGCCTCGTCAACTTCGAGATCGTCCAGCAACCTCCCGCCGAGCGAGCAGCCAACAACCCGTGGCCCCAATGGCCCCGCATCTTCCGCGTCGACTACGGTCACGCCGAACGGAAGGCCGTCTTCGGCGAAGACCCCCGTGAGTTCTCGATCGAAACGGTCGAGTTCACCGGCGACACGCACGGCAAAGTGACCGGCCTCACGACCATGCAGGTCGACTGGTCGAAGCCGGTCGAGAACGGCCCGCCGTTCAGTCGCGTGAAAGGCTCGGAGAAGCACTGGCCCTGCGACCTCGTGTTCCTCGCCCTCGGCTTCCTCGGTCCCGAGTCACCCGCAGCCGAGCAACTGGGCGTCAACATCCGCGAAGGCCGCGGCGGCATGAGCTGGTACACGGGCGAGTACGGCCAATACACAACGAACGTCGAAGGCATCTTCACCGCCGGCGACTGCCGCCGCGGCCAATCCCTCATCGTCTGGGCCATCAACGAAGGCCGCGAAGCGGCGAGGGAGTGTGATCGCTACCTGATGGGTGTGACGCAGTTGCCGTGATAGAGTTTGCGCCCAATCCGTTTGCGAGATCAAAGTCCATTCACTTTAGCCCGAATATTGCATCCGTATCCGTTCACAGCCCGGGGAGGAGTGAGGGGGGTGGTTGTTGTTTGAAGGATTGTTGGATCGAGTTGGTGACAAAGTCGAACACGTCGCGGTCCTGCTGGCGACAGGTTTCGATCACGCTCAGCAAGGTCTCCACGAA
>JAJDEJ010000209.1 GCA_029259815.1 Planctomycetaceae bacterium
GATGTTTAGCCGCGACCAACGGGAGCGCGAATGACTCAGAAAAACTCGTCGTCCTGCAGCAGATCGCCCTCGCTGAGCAATTGCATCCCCTGCGCCTCGAGGATGCGAGTTGCCTGATCGATATCTTCGACGTAAATGGCAATGGCCCCGTTGCCACCACGCCGATAGTTGAGCGGATACGTGTAATGAATGTTCATCTCTGCCGCGAGGAGGGCGAGACAAATACGGACGTAAGGCTGCGGGTCGTCCGGAAGTTCGACCCCGAGGATGTCGTTCTCGATGAACGTGAAGTCCGAAAGGTTGAAGATCTCCCGCGCCCGGTCTGTCCGATCGACCATCACGCGGGCCACAGCGAAGTCGACCGTGTCAACAAGGCTGAGAGCCACGACTCTCAGGTCGTGCTGCTCGATATGCCGCAGCAGTTGGTGCAGACGTCCGACGCGGTTCTCCATGAACACGCAAAACTGCCGCAGACAGGGCCATTCTTGTCCGCGCATCGTCCCCGGATCGACGACGGCCCCTTCTCCGATATCACCCGACATGCAATTCCCTCAACGCTGACAAGTCACTATGGTGTCTCAGCTTACGAAGTGCCTCCGAACCCGTCAAACCGACTTCCCTTCCGCCAGATCAACTCATCAACCCGCCAACAGATCAACTCATGCCGATCCGAACATTTTTCTTCGATATGGGCAACGTCCTCGTGCACTTCTCTCACGAGCGAATGTGCGAGCAGATTGGGGCCCTCTGTGAGCATGACGGTCCGAGCGTCTGGGAGAAGCTGTTCGGCACCGGCCTCCAGCATGACTTCGAACGTGGACGGATCTCCGAGGCCGAGATGCATCAGCGGATGGAGTCGGCTGTCGGTCGGACGATGGACTTCGATGCCCTGGTCCTCGCCAGTTCAGACATCTTCACGCTGAACGAGTCGATCGTCCCGGTCCTGGACACACTCAAATCACGCGGACACCGGCTGGTGCTGCTGTCCAACACGAGCATCTCCCACCTCAACTGGGTCCGGCAGGAGTACGACGTTCTCGACCGCTTCGACCACCTCGTGACGTCGTATGCAGCGGGAGCCATCAAACCGGAACCGCCCATTTTCGAGGCGGCCCTCGCAGCCGCCGAATGTGAACCGGGCGAATGCTTCTACACGGACGACATCGCCGAATACGTCGAGGCGGCACGCACCTATGACATCGATGCGGAGGTATTCACCGATACAGAGGCACTCATTGGGCATCTTCAGTCGCGTGGAATTGATGTTGAGCTTCCTTAGTCGGATTGCATGATGATGCTCGTTGAATTCACCGCGGAGACGCAGAGGAAGCGCGGAGGAAATTATTCTGGAGAACCTTCTTCCCAACCTTCAGGTCAACGACCTGCTCAAATTGCCTTGCTCAGTTGTGACCAGAGGGTGCCGGATCTCTCACCACCATCTCCGCGCGTCCTCCGCGACTCAGCGCCTCCGCGGGAAATCGGCACACACTTTCTCTCGATATCACCGTCTGCTAAAAGATTCAAAACAACCTCACAGCCTTTCCATGCCTACACCTACCGCAAAACTCGCACTCGCTGATGGCACCGTCTTCGCCGGCACCCGCTTTGGGGCCGAGGGCGAAGTCTATGGCGAGGTCGTGTTCAACACGAGCATGACCGGCTATCAGGAAATCCTCACCGATCCGTCCTACAACGGACAGATCGTCACGATGACCTACCCGCTCATCGGCAACTACGGCATCAACCCCGAAGACGTCGAAAGCAGCGGCCTCTCACTGCGAGGGTTCGTCGTCAAGGAACTCTGCCGTGAGCCCAGCAACTTCCGCTCGAATCAGTCACTCGATGACTACCTCCGGGAGAACAGCATCGTCGGACTCGAAGGCATCGACACGCGTGCTCTCGTCCGCCGTATCCGCGTGCATGGGGCCATGACGGGCGTCCTCTCGACGACCGATCTCGACGACGCCTCGCTCATCGCCAAAGCCCAGTCCAGCCCTGTACTCGTTGGGCAAGACCTCGTCAAAGATGTCATGCCCTCAGGATCGCACGACTGGCAGGAGCCACTCCACGAGTACCTCGACCGCGCCTCAACACCTCCCTCCCACAACAGCACCCCGGCTGCTCAAAGCAGCCGGGGTGCTTCAACGCCCGCCGACACTCCACACGTGGTCGCCATCGACTACGGCATGAAAAGCAACATCCCCCGTCACCTCAAAAGCATGGGCTGCCGCGTGACGGTCATGCCCGGCTCGTCGAGTGCCGACGAGATCCTCGCTCAAGAGCCGGACGGCGTCTTCCTCTCCAACGGACCGGGAGACCCCGAACCGCTCACCTACGCCGTCGAAACGATCCAAGGACTGCTCGGCCAGAAGCCCATCTTCGGCATCTGCCTCGGTCATCAGTTGCTCGGCCTCGCACTCGGCGGCAAGACGTTCAAGCTCAAGTTCGGCCATCGTGGAGCGAATCAACCCGTGCTCAACAAAGCGACCGGACAAGTCGAGATCACCTCACAAAACCACGGCTTCGCCCTCGACGTCGCCTCACTCCCCACAGGAACCGAAGTCACTCACATCAACCTCAACGACCAGACCGTCGAAGGCATCCGTCACGCAGAGCAAAGAGCATTCAGTGTCCAATACCACCCCGAAGCCTCCGCCGGGCCGCACGACTCGCATTATCTGTTCGGCCGCTTTCGCGAAATGATGACCACAAGCCCACGGGCTACGTCCCGTGGGTAACCACGACTGACCCTAACGATGACCCACGGGGCGTTGCCCGTGGGCTTCGAGGAATTGAAAACCATGTCCAGCGAACGTTCACTCATCCTCTTCAAGCCCGACGCGGTCGAACGTCGCCTGTGTGGCAAACTTCTCTCCCGCATCGAGGACAAGGGCCTCAACATCGTCGGGCTCAAAATGATCAAGGTCACACCCGACCTTGCCAAAGAGCACTACGCGGAGCACGTCGAGAAGCCGTTCTATCCGGATCTCGAATCGTTCATCACCTCCGGCCCGGTCGTCGCGTTGGTGGTCGAGGGACCGGAAGCAATCGCCGTGATGCGGACCATGATGGGCAAAACCAATGGCCGCGAGTCGGCCCCCGGCACGATCCGCGGCGACTACGGCGTCTCCCGCCAGATGAACCTCATCCACGGCAGCGACGGCCCCGAAGCCGCCGCGAGAGAGATCGGCATCTACTTCAGCGACGCCGAACTGATCTCCCACGAACCCACCCTCGCAGGCTGGCTCACCGCAGCCGATGAGCGATAGCGGGGACGCCACACTTTTTCGGCCAGCAGGCGTCCTGTGTGAGTGGAGGCTCGTCCGAAAAAGTGGGGTGGACCCTCCAAAGCGGTTCGCAATCCCAGGGGAGGGTCCAGCCCTCATTTTCGGATGGGGAACGATCTGTCCCTCAAAGTCTTCTGGCCGAAAATGAGGACCGTCCCCGACTACGCGTTGGCCAACAGCTCAAGCAACCGGTTATCGTGCGGATACGGGTGTCCCTTGTGCTGGCGGAAGGCTTCGCCGTGGGGGACGTCGGCGTCGGTGCCGCGTTTCTTGCTCCAGCGGCGGCAGCTTTCGAGGTACTCGTCCATGCCGTGTTGGGCGCGGAGCCAGGAGCGTTGGCTGTCGTGACAGGCGAGCATCTGCAGCTTGAGGTCGAACGTCTCGGACGTGTCGACCACAAAGTCGTAGGGGACCGGCTTGCCGTACCAGTCGACGCCTTCGATCGGGTCGACGTAGTACAGGTGCGGGATGTGGTCGATCGGGGCAGCCGGGTCCCATTGGTGGGTGGTGAAGTTGGGGATCGGGGCACAGAAGCATGCGTCGCGAACCAGACGGCTGGTCACCTCGTGATCCGTCATGTAGTCGACCGGCGGAGCGGTGATCACGATGTCGGGTCGGGCGCGGCGGATGATCTCGGTCACCCGGCGACGGCTGTCCGTGTCGACATCGAACGCCAGATCGGGGAACTCGCCGCAGATGTACTCGGCCCCGAGCAGGTCGGCTGACGCTTGAGCCTCCTGTCTGCGGATGGCGGCAATCTCATCCGCCGGGAGTTCCGCACTCCCACAGTCGCCTGCCGTCATGTTGACCATGACAATTGCGCAACCTTTTCGCTTGAGGAGAGCCAGAGTGCCCGCGCACTGGAACTCAATATCATCAGGATGGGCGTGAATCGCCAGAATTCGCGGTGAGGAACCTGATTCAGACATTGAAAAACTCGCAAGGGATCATTCAGATGGATGAACGTATGATCGACACGATACGTCCCTCTCCCCTTGGGGGAGAGGGACCGGTTCGGAAGCGTCAGCGACGAACCAGGGTGAGGGGGCGACGCAGAGTTGGGGACAACCAGCGATCCTCGCCTCCCCCTCACCCTGCCTTCAGCGCTCCGCTCGAAGGCTGTCCCTCTCCCCCAAGGGGCGAGGGACGTGACGTTGCACCTCACTCATGATTGACTGACCGAGACTACATGACCCAACAACAACTGTCGACGAAGGAACTTGTGGCTACATCTCACGAACGACCATTGGGCCGACGCATGGCCCGTACCCGCGTGCCGACGCTGCGATTCGATGACTCGGACGACACGGGTCGGTACGTCGCGCATGTGATCGCCAGCCTCGTGCGGCAGCGGAATCAGGCCGACAAGCCGACCGTCCTCGGGCTGGCAACTGGCTCGACGCCGATCGGCGTGTACCGCGAACTTATTCGCATGCACCGCGAGGAGGGACTGGACTTCTCGCGAGTGGTGACGTTCAACCTCGATGAATACTGGCCCATGTCGGCCGACTCGATCCACTCCTATCGCCGCTGGATGCAGGAGAACTTTTTCGATCACGTGAATATCGCACCGACGAACATTCACATCCCCCGAGGTGATCTCGCACGGGACGATGTCGACGAATTCTGCGTTCAGTACGAGCAGGCCATCATCGACGCGGGTGGCATCGACATCCAACTCCTTGGCATCGGGCGGACGGGTCACATCGGCTTCAACGAACCGGGCAGTTCACGCGACAGCCGGACGCGGTTGATCACGCTCGATCCAGTCACCCGCAAGGACGCAGCCAGTGGCTTCTATGGCGAAGAGAACGTACCCCTGCGGGCGATCACAATGGGCGTGGGCACGATCCTCACCGCCCGGCAGGTCATCTGCATGGCCCTCGGCGAACATAAGGCCCATGTGGTGCAACACTCGGTTGAGGAGGAGCAGACCGAACGCATCGTCGCCAGTTTTCTCCAGTTGCACCCCGACACACAGTTCATCCTGGATGCAGCAGCGTCGGCCCAGCTCACGGCCGTCCTCACACCGTGGATGATCGAGACGGTCGATTGGACGCCCGAACTGGAACGTCAAGCAGTCATCTGGCTCTCCGAGGAGGTCGGCAAGCCGTTGCATAAACTGGAGGCCCGAGACTTCCACGAGCATCATCTGGCGGATCTCGTGTACGAGTGCGGACCGGTCCAGCACGTCAGGCAGCGGGTCTTCGACGACCTGATGGACACCCTCTGCACCCAACCCGGACTCCCCTACCGGGCGAGACGATCGACCGATCCGATCACGTCCACAAGGGACTCTGAATCGGCTACCGATAGCAAGAAACAGACGATCGTCGTCTTTAGTCCGCACCCTGACGATGACGTGATCTCGATGGGGGGCACGCTGATCACGCTCGCCGAGCAGGGGCATGACGTGCATGTCGCCTACATGACCAGCGGGAACATCGCCGTCTTCGACCATGACGCCCTGCGGCACATCGACTATGTGGCCGAGTTCCTTGGTCTGTTCGGTCTGGAGACGTCGCACAGCCTCGCACTGGAAGCTCGTCTCCGCGAGGCGATGGCCAAACGTGAAGGGGGTGCCACAGACGATGCCGAGATCCTGAAGGTGAAGGCCCTCATCCGTCAGACCGAAGCGTTGCAAGCCGCCGTCACAGCCGGCGTGTCGGCGGAGAAGTGTCACTTTCTGAATCTCCCCTTCTATCGCACCGGGCAGGTTCGCAAGAACCCGATCGGCGAGGAGGACGTGGAGATCATCGCCAAACTGATGACCGACCTGCAGCCGGGCCAGATCTACGTGGCGGGTGACCTGTCCGACCCGCATGGCACCCACCGCATGTGTGCCCAGGCGATCCTCGCAGCGGTCGAACAGGTGAAGCAGGAACGGGTCGAGCCGGAGGTCTGGCTGTATCGCGGAGCGTGGCAGGAGTACGAACCGCACGAGATCGACCGGGCCGTGCCCCTCAACCCGGAGACCATGCTCCGCAAGAAGCTGGCCATCTTCCGACACGAATCGCAAAAGGACGCGGCCCTGTTCCCCGGCCACGACGAACGCGAGTTCTGGGTCCGAGCCGACGAACGCACCAAGGAAACGGCCCGCAGGTACAATGCGCTGGGGCTAC
The DNA here is from genome assembly GCA_029259815.1 of Planctomycetaceae bacterium. GTDB lineage: Bacteria > Planctomycetota > Planctomycetia > Planctomycetales > Planctomycetaceae > JAHBXU01. The sequence continues at coordinate 6,410 of JAJDEJ010000209.1, forward strand.
CGGAGTTCCACGCGGTGGAGAGCTTCAAACGATACGACGGGGCGTTGTGACCGAGCCTCTGTTACACGTCGTCCTGTATCAGCCCGACATCCCTCAAAACGCGGGAAACATTGGGCGGACGTGTGTCGCAGTGGGGGCCAAGTTATGGTTCGTGCGACCGCTCGGGTTTCGGCTGGATGACCGCTATCTGAAACGGGCCGGGATGGACTACTGGGAGCACGTCGACTGGGAGGCGGTTGACGACTGGACGCAGCTCGCCGAGCGACTCGCGGGACGCCGGATGTGGCTGATGACCAAGTTCGCTGAGAAACTCGTCTGGGACGCGGAGTTCGAGCGTGGCGATGTGCTCGTCTTCGGAAGCGAAACCCGTGGCCTGCCAGAGTCTCTACGGGAAGAACACGCTGCCCGCTGTCTCAAACTCCCGATGCACGAGACAGTCCGCAGCCTCAACCTCGCCAGCACTGTCAATACGGTGGCGTACGAGGCAGTGCGGCAATTCGGTGGGCTGTGACCGAAAACTAGTAGCTGGATTCGCCAGAATTCAGCCCCATCGGTTCTGTCTGGCGTTCTGAACTCTTGCGAGTTCAGCTACTCCGGTCGCGCCCCACTCTCTGTTTTGACGGCATTTGACGCTTCCCCGCAAACCCGATACCATCCTCCGTTCGTCATCTGGACTCCCCGGAGACCTCACATCGAGCTGACTGAATGGCTGAACCCCGCGTGGGGTCGGTTGATGTTCAACCGCTGCCGTTGGCTGGACACACACAGGAGAGATACGTGGCAGATATCGTCGTGAAGGACATTCTCGAAGCGGGCGTCCATTTTGGTCACCGGACCAGTCGCTGGAACCCGAAGATGCGACCGTACATCTATGGTCGCCGTAACCAGATTCACATTATCGACCTGAAGGAGACCGTCCGCGGCATGCTGCGGGCGCAGAAGTACCTCGGGCGCGTGGCCTCGCAGGGAAGTCTCATCCTGTTCGTCGGCACCAAACGGCAAGCAGCACCGTCCATTCAAGCGGCTGCCGAGGCGACGGGCATGCCCTATTGCACCGAACGCTGGCTCGGCGGCACGCTCACCAACTTCCGGACCATTCGTTCGCGACTCCAAAGACTCGAGGAACTCGAAGCTCTCGATGTGAGTGGCGAATTGGCCACCTACTCCAAGAAGCAACAGTCACGACTGATGCGGGAGTTGCGAAAGATCAAGCGGAACCTCGAAGGCATTCGGCACATGAACCGCATGCCCGAGGCGATCGTGATGGTCGACCCCAACAAGGAGCACAACTGCGTCAACGAGGCGAAGACTCTCGGGATCACGGTCGTTGGCTTGCTTGACACCGACTGCGACCCGGACGACGTCGACCTGCCGATCCCCGGCAACGACGACAGCCTGCGGTCGATCAAGATCGTCCTGGACTACCTCGCCGACGCCATCGCCGCCGGGAAGTCACAGGCTCCGAAGAAGCCGGGCGATGACCAGCCGCCACCAGACGAACCGAAAGCCGTGCCGAGCATCGGCTGATTGTCAGTTAATACCGTAGGACGGACTTCCAAGTCCGTCTGTGTGGAGACGTCGTACTCGGGACGGACTTGGAAGTCCGTCCTACGATTATCCACCTCCGTGAACCGAAGCGAGACCGGGCGTGTCTCTCACAGTTCGGTCGGAGCCGTGACTGCCCCCAGCACGGCCCCGCCGATCGAGATTTCGTCACAACCCATCCAATCATCGTGACGCCCCGCGCATCGAGACGATCCGGGCGTCGTCATTCATTGTGACGCCTCAGGCGTCAATATTTCCGAGGAGGAAATCGTCATGGCTGAGATTACAGCCGCCGCCGTCAAAGAATTGCGTGAACGTACCGATCTGCCCATGATGGAGTGCAAGAAAGCACTCGTGGCAGCCGACGGCGACATGGACAAAGCGATCGACATTCTGCAACAGCAGGTTGGCAAAGTCATCGGCAAGCGGGCTGACAATGCAACCGAGGAAGGCCGCGTGTTCGTCGCCGCCAAGGGTGACGGCAGTGAGGTCGCTGCGGTCGAAGTTTTGTGCGAATCGGCTCCGGTCGCCAGTGGCGAAGATCTCAAGAACTTCGGGATGGCACTTGCCGAGCATTTGCTCAACGGACCCGGTGCCTCATCGGCTGAGGAGCTGATGGGCCAATCGCCCGACGGCGGCAAGACGTTTCAGGAAATCTATGAGGTGATGGTCAACAAGATCCGTGAAAAGATCGTGGTCGGCCGCATCGCCAGGGTCGCAGGGCCAGTGGGCGTGTACGTCCATCACGACGGCAAGACAGCCGTGCTGTTCGAGGCCGAAGGCGAGTCCAAGGACGGCGGCGACGCACTGAAGGGTGTCGCGATGCATATTGCGGCGATGAAGCCCAGCGTGACGAACATCGAAGACGTCGACCCCGCTGCCGTGAAGGCCGAGCGTGACCGTCTCTCTGAGGAGGCTCGCGCGACGGGCAAGCCGGACAACATCATCGACAAGATCGTCGACGGCCGCATGGGCGTGTTCTACCGCGACGAAGCGGGCGTCCTCGCCGAACAAGCCTACGCCAAGGACGACAGCAAATCGGTCAGCCAGGCCCTCGCCGAAGCAGGATTGAAGGCGAAGAACTTCACCCTGTGGGTGCTGGGTGGCTGAGGTCCGCCCGAACGAACCGCTTTCAGCACCCCGGCTGCTTCAAGCAGCCGGGGTGTTTTTCTACAATGACACATACCCAAACTAGGACACGGCTGGCCCAGCCGGTCAGACTGGGTGCCACTGTCATAAGACACCTCACACTGTGGTTGCATCCTTTCGGAAGCGGTTGAACGCGAAGTGTGAGGCGTCTTATCGCTTCGCATCACAGCCAAACGGCTGTGCTACCCTGCGGGCTTGTGGAAAGCTCTCAAGCAGTTTGTCCAGGGTGAATTGACAAGTCAGAAACAGTAGCTGCGGATTGGTTTTTGCCGATTCGCAACAGGAAGAGGAACGAACAACAGCAATGAGCGTTTCAGGCATCCGGGGCAAAGCCCTTCTTTTTGCGGCACCGGCACTGCTTTCGGTTGTTGCCTGTTATCAACGATATTTGGTTGTATTCCACAGTTTCCCCGCTTGGAAAGGGGGAGGCTTTGGCATGTTCGCCACGGTTCCACAACGCCGCCTCCGGGTATTGACCGTGACGCTTGTGACGCCTAACGACCGGGAGATACGCATCCTTTCGCGGCGATTCAAAAACAACAGTCCATCCATTCTTGAGGAAAGAGCCGGCCTGTCGAGAATCATCCGAAAAATCATCACGATGCCCACCGAAGATCGCCTCAAAGCCATGGCGAGAGACCTCGCAGAAGCTGAATGGGAGCTCGTGCGGATGACACGCGGCTCGGTGGAACGGACGGTACCGATGCTGAGGCCGGAAGACGCTTCTTGGGGGAAGTCAAAAGAGTTTCCACTGAAAGCCATTCGTGTCGACTTATGGGAGTACGAGTTCGACGCCGAAGCGGTCCGGCTTAATCTCACCCACCCCCTTGCGGTGACCGAAAGGGTTGGGCGGTTTCGCGAGCAAGCCGAGCGAGGAAGGTAATGCCGAGCCGATTCCCTAGAAGTGGTGACCCAGGTTCGTGGTTCGCGAGTGTAGGTTTGCAAAATCTTGCGGCCACCCCGACGATCAGGCAAATTCAAGGATTGGTACGGAGCCGGGACGATGGTGTTTAACCTTCGACAGAACTGGATCGCGTTTCGCCAGCAAGTCGTCGAGCAGGACACGTTTGACCTCGTCGCCCGAATCACACTGATTCTGTTAATCGTCCAGACAATCAACGCTCTCTGGTACGACCATTTCCCCATGACTCTTGTCACGTTCTGCGCGATCATCCACCAACCATTACTTCGTAGTCCCGGGTTCTGGATCGGTGTCGGGGCCTACAGGCTGTTCACGACAAGTTTCAACTGGATGACGGCCGACAATCACACTTGGCTTTACGCCTATTGGTGTCTGGCACTGGGCTGTTCACTGCTGCTGGAGGACAGAAACCGAGCGATCGCACTGAACGGAAGAGTGATGATCGGCTTAGTCTTTTCGTTCGCGACGATTTGGAAATTGACCTCTCCCGAGTTTCTGGACGGGAGCGCCCTCCATTTTGTTTTACATCAAGACTCAAGGGCCTTCGAACTCTCTCGTGTTTTGGGCGACTTTACACTTGATGTTGGAACGAATAACCGATCAGTCGTGCCTGAGATGAGCGAACTCTATCCGATAATCCAACTCGTCGATGCGCCAAGTCTTCCATGGCTGGCGAAGGTACTGACCTGGTGGACCATTGCGATTGAAGCAGCGATTAGCGTGCTTTTTTTGCTACCGACATCCTCTCGGCTCTCAAGATGGCGACACCTGCTGCTGTGGGTCTTTGTTGTCACCACCTATCTCCCGATCGAAGTCACCCATTTTGGGCTGATCCTCCTGGTGATGGGAGTCGCGCAATGTCCAGCCGAGTCACCCCGTCCGCGATTCGCCTACCTTGTGTTGATGCCAGTGATTTACGCTTTCTACGACGGTCATCTCAAGCACTATCTCTTCAATGAGATCCTCTCCTAGAGAGAGACGTAGACATCTTGGAAAATCGCCAGGGAAATACGCTGCGGCGCTCACCGCGGCCAAGGAACTCATGCGGACGGTCGAGTCGTCAAAGCGGTCCAACCCCAGATGGGGCAGCCGATCTCTTTCGCCCCCTTGGGCTACGGCACCCGCCGAACGCCCACAGAGAAGCAGAGGCACCTCAGTTCGAATCACCACTCCAAACGAACGATGAATAGAGTTTTGACAAGCAACAAGCCTTCATCGAGCCACTCAACGTTCTGTGGAATCACCGTCCCATTGACTTCGATCGTGGGTCTTCTTTTGCGCTGTGTCGTCATTCGGTATGCTTCCCAGTGTTGATCCGATAGAGTCCGATCCACTGCGAATCCTGCACGTTGAAAGCCTCGACTGATGTCCGACGAACCGATGCCCTCGTTTACGCCTGCCTACAAACGCGTCGTGCTCAAGCTGAGTGGTGAGAGCTTTTGCCGCGATCGTGAGGGGGGCATCAGCATGACCGAGGTCGCGCATATCTCGAAACAGATCAAGGAGGTCGCCGAAGCGGGGGTCGAACTCGCTGTCGTCTCGGGCGGCGGCAACATTTTGCGTGGCAAAGAGTTCTCCGCTGTCTCGCAGGCGATCGCGCCGGCGACCGCTCACTACATGGGCATGCTGGCGACCGTCATCAATGGACTGGCCCTGCAGGACGCACTTGAGAACGAGGGCGTTCCGACGCGATTGCTTTCTGCCATTCGTATGGAGGGCGTCGCGGAGCCGTTCATTCGACGTCGCTGTGTTCGCCACTTGGAGAAGGGCCGGGTCGTGATTCTCGCTGCCGGCACCGGTAGCCCGTTCGTCACCACAGACACAGCTGCTGCGCTGCGGTCACGCGAGATCGAAGCCGATATTCTCCTCAAGGCGACCAAGGTCGACGGCGTCTACTCCGAAGACCCGATGAAGAACCCTCACGCCGTCCGTTACTCGGAAATCTCGTTTCAGGAAGTGCTGAATCAAAAGCTGGGGGTCATGGACGCCCAGGCGATGCACCACTGCATGGAGCACGGCATCCCGATTATGGTGTTCAACTTCGAGAAAGACGGCAACATCCGCAGAGCGGTCGCCGGCGAGAAGATCGGCACCGTGATTCATGCATCTGAAGGCTGACCTTGACTAGCCGCGCCCGTCAGGAAGCGGAACGGTTGAGCATCGCAAATACCCATCTTCCGCTTCCTGACGGGCGCGGCTGGTGAGTCTGTTCGCACCTTCGTGACGTCTCACCGGCTCGACACGGTCGGTTGCCATTCGAGCCATTCTTTCTCGGGTCGCTCGTGCAGGCGGAACTCGTGACCGGGCGGTACTTCGTCGCCTGCGTTCGGTGGGACGGAGACGCCGATGCCGCCGCGGATGAGTGACTCCAGCGTGCCGATATGTACGGACAGCGACGTCAGCCCGCCGACGACATGCACGCCACCCGCGTTCCAGAACTCGGTTTTCTCGCAGATGAGGTGTCGGTACTGCGGCTGGATGTAGACGCGGGTTTCGACTGCGGTGCCGTCTTCAGCCAGTCCGGTCTCAATGACGCCGCCGATGCGAATGTTGCGATAGAACACGCCCAACCCGGACCGTAAGCCGTTCCCCTGGGTTGACTGCAAAACGATCTCGACACCCCCGGCATGTTCGAGGTCCGGCAGTGGCGGATCGTCCAGACCCACGAACTCATCAGCAAGTGGACCGGTCTGCGACGTCGGGAGGACCGTGAGATACTTGGAACCAACGACCGTTTCCAGCCCCGCGATGCCGGTCAGGTCCGCTTGGGGACGTACGATCCAAAAGCGGGCACCTTTCCGTCCCAGTCCGTCCGACTCTGGTGTCAGCCGTACATCAAGAACGATGCCTGAGAGATCGTCTGTCAGTCGCACATTCTCCACGTTGCCGGCGACGATGCCGTGATATCTCAGTTCGTCCCCTTCCTGAATTCCGTGACCGTCCGAGAAGGCGATGGTGATCAGTCGTCCGCGCTCCGCGTACGTCGACCAGCCGATCCATCCCACGACACCGACCGCCACGAGGGGAATCAACCACAACCATCGCACACGTCCATGCGACCGTCGCTCGGGGACCTTCGCAGTCGGGATCTCTTCACTCCCCTGCCCCGCTTGCGGCTCAGCGCCACCAGTCGGCGCCGAACTCTCTTTCCCGTTGGTCACAGTGGCCCCTCCGGAACTCGTTGCCAGCGACAGCCCGTCGTCCCACAGACAGTAGGGGTCGAACGTGACACTGGCAATCAGACTCACGATCACGAACAGTGCGAAGGCTGCCAGACCGGGACCGGCACCGAACTCGACAACCCCGCCCAACTTGATAAACGCCACCATCACCGCCACCAGCAGCACGTCGAGCATGCCCCAGCGACCGAGTTGTTCGACCATGCGATACGTGAGAGCTCGGTGACGGTCCGGCAGCTTCCAACGCTGTTGACTCAGTGTCAGCAGGGCCGAAAGTTTGATCAGCGGCGTGATGATCGAGAACACGAGCACAATCAACCCGACGAATGTGTGTCCCTCCGCGAACAACTGCTGCATGCCGACCAAAAGACTGCTGACCCGCACCCTCCCCAACTGCTCGATCCGCAGGAAAGGCATCGTCACCGCCGGGATGTAGAGCACAAGCGCCGCAACGGCAAACATGGCCGACAGCCGGTTGCCCGACAGCCGCCCCATCCACGACTCCAGCGCCGTCTCACATCGCGCACAGACCACCGCCACGCCATCCGGCGAGCGTTGGATCAGTCCACAGCAATGACAACTCTTGAGGTGCGACATCGATGATTCCAACAGACCATGTTAATTCACAGAGGGTGTCCGGGAATTGGATACACTCAAAGTAGTCATCACGCCCCGTCGTGATGACAGTGTCGCTCGAACGTGTCCCCACATGTCACAAGCTCCCACTTGATCCGCTCATCACGCGGAGCGTGATGGCTACAGAATTCCCGGACACCCTCTACTTCACAACCTGTCCTACGCCAAACTGATTCCCTGCACGAACTGGTATTTCTCCGTCCCAGTCAATTTCGAGCAGCTTTTCACTGCCGACCGCGTGGCCCTGTTCGTCCGTCAGTTGGGTGATGACTGTTTGGGCGGCAACATCAATGACGTCTCCCGAGGACGGATACGCCAGTGTGCCGTCGATGCTAAAGGTGATCCAGCCCGGTTCGTCGCGGCAGATCACACTCTCTTGGTACTCCGGTGGCATGACCGTGGCGTCAAAAATGTGCAGTCGTTTGTTGAACGCGTCACAGACCCAGACTTCCGTCTCGTCCGGCGTCAGCCCGATACCGTGTGATGAGCAGCCATGTCGTTTGACCGGCCCCATGCGGAACCCCGGCACCTCGACCCGGTGCAGCTTCTTTCCCGTCGTGATGTCGCCGACCTCAAAACCCAGACACTTGTTGACACACACAAACGCCAACGTCTGACTGCCATTCACCGTGAACGGGCGAATGCTGTGCGAGAACGGGCCAACAGTGTGATGCACGGTATGAGATGTCGTGTCTGCAACGGTCAGCAGGGGTGACCCCAATCCGGCGAGATAGCAGCGTGTGCCATCCGGTCCGTAGACCGTATTGTGAGCCCGCGAGTTAGGGGTGATGCGTGTGATCTCGTCGCCCGTCATCGCATCGAGGACGTACCATTGGTCTTTCTCCAACGACGGCAGGTACATGACCTTGCCATCGGGCGAGAGTGCCATGCGGTCGCAGCCTTTGTCGTACGCGCGCTCCCACAGCAGTTCCTCGGTCACCATGTCGAGACACATCAACGTCTTGATGGTGCTGATATGAATGCGTCGTGTCTCGGCCGACGCACAGATCCCCTTCACATTGAGCGACGTGCCGTCCTTCGCACGGCCACCGGTCGGAATGCGTTTGACGAATCGATGATCGTCATCGATGTCAAACACGAGCAGTCCATGTCCGCCGTACTCCAGATAGTTGCGAATGCCGGGCACGGCGACGTAGAGCAGACGTCGTTCGGCGGCTTGCGCATCGATAGTCCCAACCAGAAGAACGATCAACCCAAGTAGCAGCCGACGTCGCCCTGCGTTTGATGCGAAGCTCATTGTCGATTCCCTATTGAATTCGGTCACCATGAAAGTCGTCGTCACGCTCCGCGTGACGAACGGATCATTCTCATCTCAGACGTTCGCCCCGCGTTCCGCTCATCACGCGGAGCGTGATGGCTACTTTCCTTTCGTCCACCAGATCAACCATGCTCCTGTCGCCGCGAAGACCGGGCCTTCGGTCAATATCCACCAGCGAGGCATGCCGGCAGATAAATCAACAAGGATCAAAATGCATCCAAACAGCATCGTCACCCAGCCGAAGAAGCGAATGACCGGCTGAAAGCGGATGACGTCCGTCGACAGGCACCACAGCATGGCTCCATGAAACGCATACAACAGCGACATCGAACGAGCGAGATACACAGGGAGTGCACCCATTGGAAACTCGCCCAGACCGCACGCGGCATGCGCCGCTTGCATCCAACTCACCGGCATCACCACCGCAATGAGGGCGAGCAGGTCGACGCTGCCGAAAACTCTCAGCGACCAACAGACGACACGTTTCGCTCGCGAGCTGCGAGGCATCACGTGGACTTCCGGGTCGATTTTCGCGGCAGGAGTCGCGACACTCATCAGGGTGACCTAAGCTCGCTGTCCGAGATGGTGATGTGAATCAAACACTGTCATCGTCCCGCGAATGTGGGGGGATGTCAACGAGGGCCGCAGTCGCTTGTTCTCCCCCCCAAGTTTCCGAATGTCTTGCCTCGCACTGGTCTGTGACTGACTCGCCCCCACATCAACCGCAACTTTTCGATCCCGAGCCGGAACTCACGCCGTGGGAGGCGGCGGCAGAGGCGGATCGTCTGATTGTCGATGTCGTGCTCAACCGCCCGCTCGACACCGTGTATCACTATCTCGTGCCGGACGAGTTGCGTGAACTCGTGAAGCCGGGGCAGCGTGTGAAGGTGCCGTTTGGGCGCGGAGACCGGTTGACGATCGGTCACTGCGTTGACGTGAGCACGAACGTCACCACCAGTCGCCGCCTGAAGACCATCGCCGAAGTGGTGGACCGTGAGCCTTTGCTCTCACCTGACATGCTCGAACTCACGCGGTGGATTGCAGGGCGTTACCTGTGCACGTGGGGGCAGGTGTTGGAGACAGTGGTGCCGGCGGGTGTGAAGAAGCAGGCGGGGACACGGATGATCACGATGTATCAGCCCGCGGGAGACGTCTGCTCACGACTGGAAGACTTGAAGTTGCCTGCGAAACAGCAAGCTGTGCTGCGTGTGCTTTGCGATGCGAGTGAGCCATTGCCGGTCGACGAGATTACTATTGCCGCCAACTGTGGGACGTCACCCCTCGACGGGCTCCGCAAGAAAGGATTGATCGAACCGATTCGCCAGCGGTCCGAAGTTGCTGCAGACACTGGCGGTCCCGCCACACGCGAAGAGAACCTGACTCTCAATGCTGACCAGCAGCGAGTGCTCGATCGCATCCTCGCGACCATCCGAGGGACCAGTGCCGACGAGAATTCGTCCGAAACGAGTCCCTCAACCCTCAACCCTCAACCTTCAACCCCCGCTCACGAGACGTTCCTCCTCCACGGCGTCACCGGGAGCGGCAAGACGGAAATCTACATTCGGGCGATTCAGGAAGTCGTCAGCTATGGACGGGAGGCCATTGTGCTCGTGCCCGAGATCAGCTTGACGCCGCAGACGATCCGCCGGTTTCGCAGTCGGTTCGACTCGGTTGCCGTGCTGCACAGTCATCTGAGCGATGCGGAGCGGCACTGGCACTGGCAGCGGATTGCGAGTGGTGAAGTGCAAGTCGTGGTCGGTGCAAGAAGCGCCGTGTTCGCACCAACGCCTCACCTCGGAATGATCGTCATCGATGAGGAGCATGAGACGACGTTCAAGCAGAGCAGCACGCCGCGGTATCACGCCCGGGAGGTCGCAAGAGAACGGGCACGTCGAGAGAACGTCCCCCTCATCCTCGGCACGGCGACCCCCACGTTGGAGTCACTGCTGCGTACGGAGCGAGGTGCCGATGTGCTCTTGTCGCTGCCGGGACGTGTGAATGATCGCCCCATGCCGCCCGTGTTGACGGTCGATGTGCGGAACGATCCACAGATTGGTCGCGGACACGCCATCGGTCGAGCCTTGCAAAACGGCATTCAGACAGCACTCAAGAATGGAGGACAAGTCATCCTGTTTCTCAACCTGCGCGGCTTTTCACCCGTGTTGTGGTGTTGGAAGTGCGGCGGAGGTGTGAAGTGTCCGAACTGTGACATCACGCTGACGTGGCATAAGGATCGGGGCAAGATCGTCTGTCACTCGTGTGAGTACGAGTCGCCGCCACCCGAGCGGTGTCCGCACTGTGAGCAGCCGGGGTTGCGTTACTTTGGTACCGGGACCCAACGGCTCGAACAAGAAGTAATCGCCAAGTTCCCCGGTCACAGTGTCGTTCGCATGGACAGCGACTCCATGCGGAAGCCCGGCTCGCACGACAAAGCGCTCGAAGCCTTTCGCAAGCGAGAGGTATCCATCCTGCTTGGCACCCAAATGATCGCCAAGGGGCTCGACTTTCCGAACGTGACCCTCGTTGGCGTGATCGATGCTGACACGCAACTGCATCAGCCGGACTATCGAGCGACCGAACGTACGTTCCAACTCATCGCTCAGGTCGCCGGACGCACAGGGCGCGGAGAGAAAGGGGGACGTGTGCTGGTGCAGACGACCTCTCCCGATGAGCCAGCCATTCGCTTCGCCGCCGCTCACGACTACAACGGCTTCGCGCGGGGCGAACTTGCACACCGCCGCGAGGCGGGATACCCGCCCTTCACCACCCTCGCCCGGGTCATCCTCCGGGGTGAATCCTACGAAGACGTCCACGAGACGGCGAAGGCAATGGCGAAGTCGTTGCGAGAATCTGAAGTTACAAAGTCGAACTCACACGTCCGTATTCTCGGCCCCGCACCGGCTCCCATCGCACGGCTGCGTGGACAGCACCGCTTCCATCTGCAAATCGCGTCTGATGATGTCCAGACAATCGCCGAACTTTGGAAAGAGACGTTGCGCACGTTTGAGCCCCAGGCGGACGTCGAGTTCACGATCGATATTGATCCACTAGACATGCGGTGACAGACAGTAGCCGTCACGCTCCGCGTGACGAGCGGATCTACGTTGGAGTGTCTGACTCCAAATGACGGCTTCTCGTCCATCCTGTCATCACGGCGGAGCGTGATGACTACTATCCTGTGTCCAAATTCTGTCCTTGCCGAATGCCCACCAGTCGCACAAAATTGGAGAGATTGTCCAACGAACTGTTAGGATGCAACGTAAATCAGAGTGAGCAGTGAGGGGACTCCACTTCGGACTCTGCGAAACATGAGGAGCCGATGCCGGCGAATCAACAACAACTTCATACAGAGAAAGACTTTGAGTCAACGTCGCCTTTGAGTGACGCCAGGCTGGTCGACGAATCTCGTCGTGGCAATCAGGCGGCGTTTGGGGAGTTGGTCCAGCGATATGAGCGGCGTCTCCTGCGGGTCATTATGCGATTTGTTCGCGATGAAAACCTCGCGGAAGACCTCGCACAGGAGACGTTTTTGCGGGTCTACGAGCGATTGGAGCAGTTCGACACCTCGCGGCGATTCGGCCCCTGGCTGTTTCGGATCGGAGTGAATCTGACACTTGACCATTTACGAAAGCAGAAACGACGCGGGCTGATGTCCCTGTTCAGCGAGAACAAACAGGACCGCTGGCCCGATCCCGGTGTGCCCGATCCCCGGCAGGCCCTCGACCTGCATCAGGAGGTACGAGCGGTCGTTGAGGAGATTCCGGAGAAGTACCGCACGGTGCTTGTCCTCAGAGATTTGGAGAACTTTTCAACTTCAGAGATTGCTGCGATCCTCGATCGCAAGGAGGCGACCATTCGCTGGCGGCTGGCAGAAGCACGGAACCGCTTTCAGTCCCTCTGGGAGCGTCGACAACAGCAAGAATCAAGCCCCACTGAGCCCCACCCCGTCGAGACCGAGTCATGAACCTGCCCCGCCCATCCTCCCTGACGCGACTCGCCATCGGTCACCCTCAACCTTGATGACAGCCATGAACTGTAAACAGGCACAACACGATATCGCCCTGTGGGTCGGCCACGACCTGGACGATGCCTCTGAGAAGGAAGCCGTCCGTCGGCACGTCACCACCTGTCCGGACTGCCGTGGCTACTATCGGCAGATGAAGAGTACCCTTTCTCTGCTCGAACGAGCCGACCGGTCGCCGACGTACATCTCCGGCGACAGCCTGTGGCCCGAGTTAGCCACCCGCATCAGTCACGCGGCCAATCGACCTGCGACCCGTCTGAACCCAAACCGGTTCACGGGTTGGATGCCGATGATCGCCATGACGGCTGCCTGTTGCATTCTGTTACTGGTCGTGAATCAGCAGCCCCAACAACCGAGTCCGACGACGGCCAAGGGCACGGGCGTGCTTGTCCCCAATGGCATGCTGACAGAGGGTCCGCGAATGTCCCTGCCACCGGTTTCATCGACCTCAGAGCACAAGCCATTCGAATCACGGAGTGCGGGTGACGACATACTCAATTTAAGGAAGCAACAGGAGTTGCGTAATCGGTCACCCCACGAAGACTTCTGAGTTGCATTCAGCGACGAGCGCATCGATATTGGGACGCAGAGAACATTTGGCCGCACATTTGAAATGTGCGGCTGAACGCATCAACTCGTTGGAGCCAATCGATGCCGCTGTTTGAGTACCGTTGCGAAAAGTGTGAGCACCAGTTCGAGCAACTCGTGCGTCAGGGCGAGACGCCCGGATGTCCGCAGTGTGCGGCCAAGCGTGTCGAGAAACTGATGAGCATCGCTGCAGGTCGAGTGGCCACCACGTCGAGCAGTCTGCCACTCGCCTCGACCTGTCCGCCATCAGATGCACCTCCGTGCAGCCCTCACTGCTGCCGTCTGCCGTGAGGCTCCAACGGGCCAGACTCCGGCACATCCTGCCACAGATTGCTATGTGAACCGGCTGATTCAGGCGCGTCCCCTCCGAAATTCGCTGTACGCTGAAGTCGCCTCTTGACCTTTTCGGAAGAGGGGTCGTATTCTCCAGCCCCTCTCTCAGCTTGAAATCCCCTTACTCCACTCCCTCAATCGGTCAAAGTGCTGTGGTTCGGTTCTCGCCTTGCGTGAGCCGGACGAGCCATGGCACAGATGCCGTCCTGCGGGCTTGCGATCAATCGCTTCGCCAAGGATGTCGATGCCCATGTTCTCTCAAACCTCTCGTTTTCGTTCTCTGCTGTGCTGTCTGCTCCTGGTTGGCCTGGTCGGCTGTCAGGAGATGAACATGTTTCGCCTGCAAAGCCCGGAGGAAGAGCCGAAGGAGGATTCGCTGTCCCGTGTGCTCAAGGAAGAGCGAAAGGCCGGCAAACGGTCACTTGTGGGCGAGTACACCGCCATCAGTGGAAACAAGATGGTCGTGCTCGAAGGCGTCGGACTCGTCACCAAACTCGACGGCACCGGAGGCGACTCGCCCAGTACTCAGCACCGTAAAGCACTTCTTGATGAGATGCGGCGGATGCAGGTCGACAACCCGAATGAGATCCTCAGGTCACCCTACACGGCCATGGTCGTCGTACGGGCTTACCTTCCGTCGCTGGTTGGCAAGGGCGAAAAGATCGATGTTGAAGTTCGACTGCCGGATGGTACGGAAGCGACGAACTTGTCGGGCGGATGGCTGATGAAGTGCGACCTCCTCGAGAAGGCAGTCATTCAAGGCCGTGGTGTGATGTCCGGTAAGGTCCTCGCCAGAGCAGAAGGCCCCATCCTCATCGCCGCTCATGAGACCGGGGACGAGTCCAAAGTCAGTCTCCGAATGCGTGGAACCATTCCTGCCGGGGGCGTCTGTCTGCGTGATGCCAAGTCACTCTCCATTCACCTCCGGGACGACTACCGCAGCGTCCGCATGGCGAATCGCATTACCAAGCGGATCGGAGAGCGTTTCCACGACTACGATGAGTACGGCATCCGTCGACCGTTGGCCCGCTTCAAAGCGGATTCACGAATCGACCTCGAAGTCCATCCGCGCTACAAAGAGAACGACGCCCGCTACCTCGAAGTTGTTCGCAACATCGCCTTCAACGAAAACAAGGTCGAGCGGCAGCTCCGCATGCAGCGTCTGAAAGATGAACTCATGCAGGGACCGACCGCTGCCAGGGCGTCTTTGCAACTGGAAGCCATCGGTCGTGAAGCGATCAGTGTTCTCAAAGAAGGCTTGACCGCCCCCTCACTCGAGGCTCGTTTCCATGCTGCCGTTGCGCTCGCCTATCTGGGCGTCGATGATGGCGTCTCCGTCCTCGCCGAGGCGGCTGACAAGGAGCGATCGTTCCGCGTGTTCGCCTTCGCGGCGATGGCCGCTTTGGATGGAGGAGAAGCGTACGCCCCACTGATGGACTTGCTCGATCACCCGAGTACCGAGACTCGTTACGGGGCCTTCCGGACCCTCACCACGCTGAATCCGAACGATCCCTCCATTCGAGGGGAGGACATGAACGATCAGTTCATGATGCATGTACTCCCGACCAAGGCTGATCCGATGATTCACCTCACCCGTCGGCAAAAGACTGAACTCGTCCTGTTCGGCGACGATCAACGCTTTGCCGCACCGCTCGCGATCAATGCTGGCAAACATATCTGGGTCACGTCTCAAGTCGGGCAAGACCATGTGGTCGTCAGCCGTTACGAACCCGGCGAGCCCGATCGACGCATCGAAGTCTCGGCCGAGATTGCCGAGGTCATCCGGACAGTCGTCGACCTGGGTGGCAGCTATCCAGATGTCGTGCAAATGCTGGTGCAGGCCGAGCATCAGCATAACCTGCCCGGACCGATCGCCATTGACGCCCTTCCCCAGGCTGGCCGTCGATACACCCGTCCCACCGCCGACCAGTTGGCACGTCGCAATTCGGACCGCGTCGGCCATCAAAACATGACCCCCAACATGTTCCCTCAAACCGGTGATGCAGATGCAGACATGACCAGTGAAGACGAACTTCCGATGCAGGAACTCGACGCCGAACCGAGCGAGGAACTGAATCCGGCCATCGATGAGGCATCTGCATCCGTCGAACCAGCGGCGGATGACGCCTCCGAGTCTGCCCCCACCGAGGGCCGTTCGTTCAAGAAGTCATTCCTCTCTGCAGTCTCTGCATATGACGAGTGAGATCGCCCTTCCCATGGCGATGGCTGCGCACGCTTGTGCCGCCATCGCTTTTTGACGTTCACACCCGTGACGTTCACCGCTGTGACGATGCCCGCCTCGATCGCTGTGTTCCCTCATGCTCAAGTCCCTCGAACTGTTCGGCTTCAAAAGCTTCGCCGATCGAACGACGTTCGACTTCGCTGAGGGGATTACGTGCGTCGTCGGCCCCAACGGTTCGGGCAAGAGCAATGTCGTCGATGCCCTCAAGTGGATTCTGGGGGACCAGTCTGCCAAGAGCCTGCGCGGCAAGGAGATGTCGGACGTCATCTTCAACGGCTCCTCCGGACGCAAAGGAAGCGCTTTCGCCGAAGCGACACTGACCTTCGACAACTCCCACAATCTGTTGCCGATGGAAGCGGCGGAGGTGCAAATCGGTCGCCGACTGTACTCCAGCGGCGACTCCGAATACTTGCTCAACCGTTCAGCCGTCCGCCTGAAGGACATCCGTGAACTGTTCATGGGCACCGGGGCAGGCACGGCTGCCTACAGCATCATCGAGCAGGGTCGTGTCGATCAGATCTTGCAGGCAAACCCGACCGCGCGACGCGTTGTCTTCGAAGAGGCTGCGGGCATCAGCCGTTACAAGGCTCGCAAGGTCGAAGCTCAGCGACGTCTCGAACGGGTCGACCAGAACCTGCTCCGCCTGCAGGACATCGTTGATCAACTCGAATCGAGAGTGAACGCGACTCGCTCTCAGGCCTCCAAAGCCGCCAAGTATCGCGAGCTGACGACCGAACTCCGCGAACTGTGGACCGGCCTGGCTGCGGACGACTATCGCCGTTCGACCGTTCAACTTGAGGAGTACACGCATCAATCGGAGACACTGACCAGTCAACTCGCTGCGACGGACGCCCAACTCGCTGACCTCGACCAGCAACTCTGCGAAACCGATGTCACCGTGTCGGAGCTTGATGACACTGTGCGACAGATGGAGCGTCGCCGCAGTGCGAGGCGTGAAGAGATCGCCCGCCACGAGTCCACGATTCGTCACTTGTCGACCCAAAAGAGTGAACTCGCAGCAGAGATCGAGCGACTGCGTCACCAGCGCCACGTGCTTAGATCGCAAGTGCAGGCGGTCGCGGCCGATCTGGATGAAAGCACCGAACGTCTCGATCGATTTCAGGTCGATTTCACCGAGCAACAGCAGGCTCTGGAACTCCGAGGACAGCGGATCGACCAGATGCGTGTCCGTCTCGATGAGGCACTGCAAGTCATCGATCAACAACGGGCCGAACGGAATCAGCTGCAGACCGCCCATGACAAGCAGTTGCGGGAAGTGGATGCCATCGAGTCGCGTCAAGAGACGCTCAACGTCCAGGACAACGAACTCACCGAACGTTTGCAATCACTCAGCACTGCACTCGCCGATGCCCGCGAGGAAATGGCTGACCGCAAACAGATTCTGCAACAGGCCCAACAAGTCGTCACCGAGGCGCAGGAGCGGATCGAACAAGCGCGGCAGGATCGCCGTCGACTGCGCGGTGATCACGACAGCATCGAACGACAGATCGCCGCGTGGCGAGAGGAGCGGAGTGCCAAACTCGCCCGCCGCCAACTGCTCGAAGACCTCGAAGAGCGACAGGAAGGCCTCAACATGGGCGTCCGCGACATCCTGCGTCGCGTCGCCGAATCGAAGAAACATCCGTGGAATCTTATCCGAGGCAATGTCGGCCAACTGCTGGACACGGAGCTTGATGACGCCCCCCTGCTCGAAGTGGCACTCGGCTCTCGTGTGCAATTGCTCGTGATCGACAAGCTCGCTCCATTGGTCGAATTCCTGAACAGTTCCATCGCCGATCTCACTGGACGTGCGGGCTTTCTCGAGTTGAAACGTCCGTCGTCACACTTGGCACCTGCGCCAGACCTGACCGGCTGCAAAGGCATCATCCGTCGGGCCGACCAACTGGTAACGCATTCCGACGTCGCCGGCCTTGCGGAGCGGTTGCTGTCAGACACCTGGATTGTCGAAACGCTCGATACGGCTCTCTCACTGACGGCAGCAGAGGGAGCCGGATGCCGGTTTGTCACTCTGCAGGGCGAACTCCTCGAAGCGGACGGCACGTTATACGTCGGCACGGCTCCCAACGAGACAGCCGTCATCTCACGCAAGACCGAACTGCGACACCTCCGCACCGAACTGCAGACACTCAGCGCTCGCATCGCGACAGAAGAGCAGCGTCTGAACGAATTGGACGCGTCACTGATGGAGTCAGACGGGGAGTTGCAGGCCCTTCAGGGTGACCTGAATGATCGCATGGAGCAACTCGCCATTCGGAAATCGGAGCACGCCTCGCAAGCCGCCGAGTGTGGACGCCTGCAAGCCGAGATCGACACCGGACGAGCCGAGCAGACGCGATTGGCCACACAAGCTGAGTCACTCGTGACCCAACTCGCGACACTTGAACAGACAATCTCTGAGCATGAGTCTCAGCGGGAGCAACTCGATCGTCAAATCACCGAGGGAGAGGAAATCGCTCGCGCAGTCCAGAAGCAAATCCAGCAGTTACACGATGAGACCAATACGGAGCAACTGCAACTCGCCAAACACGAAGAGCGACTCTCGTCTCTGCAAGCGACTCACATGCGACTTCTCGATGATCAGAGACAACGCCAACAACAGACGCGGCAAGCAGACGCCCAACTGAAAGCCGCTGTCAACAAACAACGAGAGATGGTTCGTGGCATCCTCAAGGCACGCTCGGCGCTCGCCGAACTCTTTCTCGCAGATGAGGCCCACACAACTGCCAGTCACGACCAACGGATTGCGTTGAACGAATGCAAGATGGCCCGCAAACGTTGGCAGCAGCAACAGGACACACTCCGCGAACAACATCGACTGCAGAAAGACGCGCTGCACAAGATTGAGATGCAATCTCGCGATGTGCGGCATCAAATGTCGTCACTCGAGGAAAAGATCCGTGAAGAGTTCCAACTCGAACTCACCGAATTCGTCGCACAGGGTGCAACCTGCATGGAGCGGCAACAAGATGATGCTGCCATCGCGTCAGATCAGGAAGCTGACGACAACTTGACGGACTTTGAAGCCGAGGAGCTAACCGACCAGGAAGGTCGAAGCGACGAACTGCCGGAAGTCGATGCGATCGACGACGCCGAGACTGCTCGTGCGGAAGTCGAGGAGCGTGTTGAAAAACTTCGCCGCAAGATCAAGAATCTCGGCTCGATCAACACCGACAGTCTCGATGAGTTGGACGATGTCGAGTCTCGATACACGGAGATGGCCGCACAACTCGACGACCTCGTGCAGGCGAAGGAAGTTCTGGAAGACATCATTCGTCGTATCAACGTCGAGAGCCGGCGGCTGTTTCTCGAAACATTCGAGTCCATCCGCGTGCATTTCCAGGAGCTGTACCGCAAACTGTTCGGCGGCGGCGAAGGGGACATCATTCTCGAAGACCCCGATGACGTACTCGAGTGCGGCATCGACATCGTTGCCCGTCCGCCGGGCAAGGAGCTCCGCAGCATCTCACTACTCAGTGGTGGCGAGAAGACGATGACGGCCGTCGGTTTGCTGTTCGCGATGTTCAAGAGCAAACCGAGTCCGTATTGCATTCTCGACGAAGTCGACGCAGCCCTCGACGAGGCAAACGTGGACCGGTACGTGAAGGTTGTTAAGGAGTTCCGCGAGTCGACACAGTTTGTGATCATCACTCACCGCAAACGCACCATGACGGCGGCCGACCGCCTGTACGGCGTGACGATGGAGCAAGCCGGAGTGTCCAAACGCCTGACGGTCCAGTTCGACGACGTCTCCGAGGACGGTAACTTCCGCACCGAGAACGCAGCCGCGTAATCTGACGATTTGATCGTCTCACGTCGGATGGGCTGCCCGCTTGCGGCTTAGGGACTGTCCTCAAATAAACTATCGAAGTGCGATAGGTCAATTTACCGTGGATCGCGGACAATGCGGCGATGCACGACGCACAAACGATCGATGGATTGGAATTGAAGTTTAATTCGCTCATCGGAGATCTTGAC
>JAJDEJ010000210.1 GCA_029259815.1 Planctomycetaceae bacterium
GGACACACACTCCGTAGGACGGACTTCCAAGTCCGTCCAGACATACCTTCAAAACGGTGATGACGAGCAAGGGACCAAGGAATGGACGGATTTGGAAATCCGTCCTACGAAAAACTGACACGCTCGGAGCGTGATGGCGACTTTGACGGAAATAGAAACACCCCACTCACCGTATGACGGTCAGCGGGGTGTTGGGGAGCAATGTCGTAACGTCGGTTACGGGCTGATGAGCTTGTCGATCTTCTTGTCGAGGTCGTCCAAGTCCTTCTGGTTGATGCCCGCGAGGACGGCTGCGGTCACTGCGGCACCAAGTGTCACCAGGGTGATGACATCGAGTCCGAAGAATGCACCGCCGCCATCGCATTCGCAGTAGCCATCAGGGCAGCCGTTGGGACAGGACTGTCCACGCACGACTTGTCCGACGACAAAGATGGCCCGAGTTTTGGCGGAGGGCGGAGCAGTCTCTGCCGACCAGACACGCACCGGAGCCCCGTGGTTGCCCACGACGACCTGATACATGCCGGCTTTGAGTTGCGGCACTTCGAAGGTGCCTTTGTCATTGGTGGTGGTGCGGGTGAGGACTTTGTCACCCTGAAGAATGGTGACGGCCGCACCGTCAACCAGTTTGCCGTTGGGGGTGTAGACACTCCCCTTCAGCGCCCCGGAAGGTGCAAGGGCAACGTCAGCCGCTTTGATCTGCGGTGTCTGTCTCTTAGCCGGCGTACCGTCAGCCTGGACGGCGCTCGGCGGCAAAAGCAGACCACAGCAGGCCAGCACGACGGCGGCGCCCTGCCAGTGGCGAAGTCTCATCATGAGGGAATCCTTTCTCATCACATCGAGCAGCCGGACAGGGGGCAACAGGGGAGCGACACCGGCTGGCTGCCGATCCCCAACATGAAGGCACGACGACACGCTGCCGCGCGGACCTTCCTTCTGGCAGAGCAAGCGTGACTCGGGAGGCCCGATAGCGCCGCCGTTGCTCGACCGTTCAAATCGGAAATGATCACCAAGACACCCACGCTCAATACAAGCGTAGACGCCGGGTGAAAACGACTCTGAAATTGGTGGAATGGTTTGTCGTCCGAAGTCTCGTGAGGGGGCTCACGATTCGGTCACGCATCGACGCGATCCCGAGGCGGGAGTTCAGACGAAGTGAGTGTTGTGAAAATGAGTTTCTCGAGAGAGGGGCGGAACTATATCCGTCACCGGGGATCGGTCAATGCGGTGAGAGGAATTCGGGGAATTATCATCCAGCAACGGCACAACGTGCCGAAATTGAGGCAAAAGCAGGCTTGTTGAGGCAAGACCTGCCGGAAGACCACCGGCCCCAGCGAGTAGCCAGCGATGCCACCGTCCTGCTGTCGGCGTCTCGACAGTCAGCAGATCGGCACCTATAGTTCAGGAAACATTCTCATCTCGTTTCAACCTCCCTTTGGTCTTACGCATGGTCGACTCACATTTGATGCCGCGGCTGATGGTTGCGGCTCTGCTTCTCAGCCTCTCTGCCTGCTCTGACGATCCTGTGGACCGAGGCGGATCTGTGAATACACCGAATTCCGGCTTTGAATCCGTCGCCACACCTGATGCGACGCCTCCTTCCGGTGATACGACCGATCAGAGTCTCGTGGAGGCACCGGACCATTCGCTCCAGTCCGCGACCACTGATCCAGCGACTGGCATCGAGATTGTCCCTCAATCGGACGAGCCTGTCGCTGAGGTGCGGACGTCATCTGAGGGGCGATGGGAAATGGTACTCCACATGTTCGAGTCGGAACTCATTGGGTTGCTCGTCGACATCGAGAAGACAGATGGCGGCTACCAGATTGAAACCGTGGGCGACTCCCCATCGAACTGGACGCTGAGCGAGTCGAACATCACGGACGACGAAGTTCATTTGAAGATTACCGATCCTCGAGACATTGAGATCGACTTTCGAGGTCGGTTGGAGGACGGAGTCATTCGGGGCAATATCGCGTTCTCCGCAGAAGGACTGGATCTCGCTTCCCTGCGTCCCACCACAAAAGAGACGCTCACTGCCGAGACCTCTCGCGAACCGGCATCCGGGCTCGAACAAATTGCAGAACTGAAATCCGATGAAAATCTGCTGACGAACATGCGTGACATCGCGCAGAACCTGGGAGATGCACCGCTCGCCTACGCACTCTACGTGCGAATTTTCAACATCGTGCGTAACCAACCCCCCAACGACTGGGACTACCCGGCCTTGGTTGACGAATACGTTGCAGCGGGTGAGGGATGGGGAGAGCGTGTGCAGGCACGCGTCAACCTTGACGTCGGTTACACGCTTGCGATCATCGAGAGGGCCCCTGAACTCGCCCATCAGCACCTCGACATGGCTGCGGAAGAACTCGGAGACATCGAGTCTGAGGGACTGGCATCTCGTATGGCACTCTCGCGTGGCCTTCTGCTTATCAACAGTGAGTCTGAAGAGGACCAGCAGGCTGGATACGCTCTGTTAGAACAAGTCAAAGAGAAAGACCCGTTCAATCTCGTCAGCGTCGTGAAGATGGCGGCCTACCAGGAGGCTCAAGGAAACAATGAGGAAGCACTCGCACTCTACGCCAGCCTGACAACAGTCCCAGGCATCCGGGGGGACATCAGCAAGATCGCCAATTTGTGGAAAGAGCTTGGTCGCGATCCTCAAGAGTTGGACGCTTATCTTGATGAGGTCTATCAGAAGGCCATCTATCACTTCGCGGAGACTGACGGATCTTCCGAACCTGCGGCTGACAATCAGCAGGTCGTCTTGGGGGAGTTGTTCACCGGTGCCGCTTGCCCGCCGTGTGTTGCAGCCGACATCGCAACAGGTGGACTGGAATTGGCATACCCCTCATCGAAGTTTGTCATGTTGCGGTATCACGAACACGTTCCGGCTCCCGACCCGATGACGATTGCCGACGGTGAGGCACGGCTGCTTTTCTATGAAGCTCGCGGCACGCCCAGCCTGTACATCAACGGCACGGGAGTCCAGGGCGTTGGAGGCAACGTTTTCAATGCCGCGCCCCTCTACAAACAACTGCGGACCCTCATCGACCCTCTGACAGAACAAACAACGGACCTCTCAATCAACCTGACAGCCGAGGGCAACGGTGACACCCTGCATGTCGGGGCGACAGTCGATGGTGCTGAAGAATATCCCGAGTCGTGGCGCTTGCGACTTTGTCTGGTCGAAGAGGCGGTGAGTTTCCCGGCGCCAAACGGCATCCGGATTCATGAGATGCTCGTTCGCTACATGCCCGGTGGGGCAGAGGGCATCCTTCCGCGGGAGGATGGATTCGCCTTTGAGGCCGACATCACCGCAGCTGAGATCCATCAGACACTTCAAGCCACCATTGATACCGCCCAGGAACGATACAATGTTGACTTGCCTCAGGTCCCCAATCAACTTGACTCACTGCATTTCGTCGCATTCGTGCAGGACGACCTGTCTCTGGAAGTCAAGCAGGCAGCCAGTATTCCGATCATCGGATTCGATGCCGGACCACCTGCCGCAGAGGAGGCTTTCGAAGAAACGGAGACGGATGAGGATGCCTCATTAGAGACTCCGACCGCCAAGCAAGACACAGATTCAACGGAAGCCCCGGAACCATCTGACCCAGAACCATCTGATTCGGAGCCATCTGATTCGTCCCCATCATCGACCGAGGCCAATCCGCCAACCGAGGAAGCTGACCAGTAGGATCGCTCTGGATCGCTGCTACCCCAGGCGCACCGGGGCCATGCCGACTCTCGCTTTTGATGATCTTGGCTCGAACGTCCAGTTTTCCCTCCGGTTCCGATGATCAGAGGTTTAACGGTTTTCTCGACCGAATACTTGCGTTGCACTTCGAAAGTGCTTAGTGTACAGAGTTATCTCTCTTGCTTCTCAATTCTTAACCGTGAAATCATCCCTCCCATTTTGATGGGGCGGGGCGGAGGTGACTCATCTACTGAGTTCAACACGAACTCGTCGTCGGTCTGTCCTTTTTTGAAGGAGATCTGTATGTCACGTCTTCAACGTCGGAATCGGGGTTTCACCCTGATTGAACTCTTGGTGGTTATTGCGATCATTGCGATCCTGATCGCCCTGCTTCTACCGGCCGTTCAGCAGGCTCGCGAAGCGGCTCGTCGTACTCAGTGTCGTAATAATCTGAAGCAAATCGGGTTGGCTTTGCACAACTATCATGATGTGTTTTTGTCCTTCCCACAGGCATTCAATGTCGACGCCGAAGTCGCCGGAGCGATTAACGGGACTCCCAACATGTCCTGCTGGAGCTTGTCGATCTTGCCATACATTGATCAGGGAAATCTCTACAATCAAATTACGACAAGTGGAGGTGGGCTTACGGTTGTTGGTGGCACGACGAACACTCAGGCCAAGCCAACGATTTCCGGCTTCCTCTGTCCCTCCGTACCGCGTTCCGGCGGTAATTCATTCACGACAGGATTTGCGGCTGGACAAATAATTCCGGTTGCAGGCTTTCCTTCTGGTGCAGACCTTTTTCTGGACGCTGCCCCATTGGACTATATCTCGTTCCGTGGAATTGGTGACGACATTGGAACAGCTGTCAGCGGCAACACATCCATCAACCATCCAGCGAACCGAGGTGTGCTGTTTGGCGGTGCTCTGGTGGTCAACGGCGGTTCGGGCTTCGCCGGCATGTTCACGGGCAACCAACAGACGGGTACGAAAAACCGAATTGGTGAAGTCACCGATGGGACCTCAAACACGATCATGATCTCCGAGCACGCTCTTCGCGAAGTTGTGCATCGGGGGGGGAAACCGTCGACAGTTCACGACGAAATCGGCGTGAATGCTCCCTCTTATAATCCCAATTCATGGGGACTCTTCGGTGCCGGCTCCTCTTCGGTTTTGGGTGTTCCGTTCGGCGGTCCGGACGATGCTCTGCCCCCAGGAGCCGCTGCCGCCACAGACTTCGACTTTGGCGGATCCTGTACTGTCAACTGCACCAATGGGGTTGACCAGGGCTATGACGTCGCTGGGCCGTACTCATTCCACGAAGGGATTGCATTGGTACTCAATGCGGATGGTTCAGTGACAGGTGTCAGTGAGAATATCGACCTCGTCGTCTTCGGCAGTCGAGTAACGCGTGCGGGTGGAGAGGTCTCCTCGGCCCCGTAATCGGTATCCGGGGGAAGAGGATCGTCTAATGTTCTGTGAGCCAGCTGTCGTGGTACGCCGGCTGGCTCACTTTCTTGGGTCTTCGATAGGGATTTTGTGCGGTGAAACACAAGTCGACCTCCATGTTCGGTGACCAATACCCAAGCAGGGACCGCGTTGCGAGCCAATCACGATTGTCTTGTGGGCTGCTGGCGGTGTTGTGTTTGACCGCCGCTGGCTGTGGCTCGGACGGGCCAAAGCCGGTGAATCCAGTCGAAGTTATACCGGTCACTGGAACCATTCATGTCGACGGCATGCCGACACGAGGCGTCAAGGTGCGACTGGCTCCCAATCCCATGCCTGCGGACGGACGAAGGCCGCTTCCCACGATCGGCAGGACAGACGACGAGGGGAAGTTTGCGCTGACGACCTACTATCAAGATGATGGAGCCCCGATTGGGGAATTTCATCTGTTGTTCGAATGGGACCAAAATCCCTCGGGAGCAGCCCGCGACTTTTTTCAGGGAAAGTATTCGGTCCCCGCTAATTCTCAGCACACATTGAGCGTCAAAGGTGACGAAGAGCCGATTGACTTGGGACTCATTGAGCTCGAAGGTCCGTAGATTCGTGTGAGACGAATCTCTCCAGGAGAACTCGCTCAAACTCTCGACGAGACCCAGTTGTCTCGCTGCGGTCTCCGAGCGGACAGCCGCTAATCGCAAGCTCACACGTCAGCTTGCCATTTGAATTTCGTCTCGACGGTCCGGCGATAGGGATCGCCAGGCCGTTTTTTAGATTCTCTCTCGCACTCGGGCATTCGCTCGTGACTCGATTCCGCTCAGCTCGGTGGTCGATAGAATGGGCTCATTGAGATCCTCCCGAAACCCTCGACAACGTAAGCACGACTCATGACTCAGCTCAACAAGTACTCCTCTCGTGTGACCCAGCCCGCTTCTCAAGGGGCCTCACAGGCCATGCTCTATGCAACCGGCATGACCGATGAAGATATGCAGAAGGCTCAGGTCGGCATTGGCTCGGTCTGGTACGAAGGCAACTCCTGCAACATGCACCTGCTCGATCTCGCCGCCAAGGTAAAGGAAGGCGTTGAGGCAGCCGGTCTCTACGGCATGCGGTTCAACACCATCGGCGTCTCCGACGGCATCTCGATGGGCACCGACGGTATGAGCTACTCGCTCCAGTCACGCGACCTGATCGCGGACTCGATGGAAACCATCATGGGGGCTCAGTGGTACGACGCCCTCATCGCCCTACCCGGCTGCGACAAGAACATGCCCGGCTGCATCATGGCCATGGGCCGCCTCAACCGCCCCTCGATCATGATCTACGGCGGCACCATCAAACCCGGCTGCTCATCGGCTCTCCAAGGGGTCGAAGGCGTCGATGCTGACAAACTCGACATCGTCTCTGCCTTCCAGTCCTACGGCCAATACGTCGCCGGCACGATTACTGAGGAGCAGCGCAAAGAGATCGTCCGCAAGAGCTGTCCCGGCGCCGGTGCCTGCGGCGGCATGTACACCGCCAACACGATGGCCTGCGCGATCGAAGCGATGGGCATGTCGTTGCCCTACTCCTCCAGCATTCCCGCAGAGGACCAAGAGAAGACCGACGAATGCGTCCGCTCCGGCGAGGCCATCAAACTTCTGCTCGAACGCGACATTAAACCCCGCGACATTATGACGTCCAAAGCCTTCGAGAATGCCATGACGATCGTCATCGCCCTCGGCGGCTCGACGAACGCCGTGCTGCATCTGCTGGCCATCGCCCGCAGCGTCGGCATCGAACTCACCATCGACGACTTTCAAAAGGTCAGCGACAAGACGCCCTACCTCGCCGACCTCAAGCCGTCCGGTAAGTTCGTGCAGGAAGACCTGCACTCGATCGGCGGCACCCCCGCCGTCATCAAGTACCTGCTGGCCGAAGGCTACATGCACGGCGACTGCCTTACCTGCACCGGTAAGTCGCTCGCGGAGAACGTCGCCGACTTGCCTGACCTCAAGGATGGACAGACCATCGTCAGACCAATCGACAAGCCGATCAAGGACTCGGGCCATATCCGCATCATGCGCGGCAACGTCGCCCCCGACGGAGCAGTCGCCAAGATTACCGGCAAAGAGGGCCTGACCTTCACCGGCCCCGCCCTCTGCTACGACAGTGAAGAGGACATGCTCCGCGGCCTCGAACAGGGCGAGATCAAAGGGGGCGAAGTGATCGTGATCCGCTACGAAGGGCCTCAGGGAGGCCCTGGAATGCCAGAAATGTTAACACCGACGTCAGCACTCATGGGAGCCGGGCTGGGCGACAAAGTGGCCCTCATCACCGACGGCCGCTTCTCCGGCGGCTCCCACGGTTTCATCATCGGCCACGTCACCCCCGAAGCCCAACTCGGCGGCCCGTTAGCCCTGCTCCAAAACGGCGACGAAATCACGATCGACGCCAACTCCAACGAGATCAACGTCGATGTCTCCGAAGCCGACCTCCACACCCGCCAAGCCGCCTGGCAAACCCCTCCGTTCAAGTTCACCCGCGGCACCCTCTACAAGTACATCAAAACGGTCAAGACGGCGAGCGAGGGTTGTGTGACGGATGAGTGAATTGATTTCTTCGGTCACCAACCATGCATAAAGTATGCCGTTTCATTGTGACAGTATTGTATAATCGATGGATAGAGATAGTGGATGTCCGAACCCGAAGTGTCTTGGGTCGATCCTGCGAAACTCTATATCCCTTCATCCAGATGTGAAGGAGCGGATCCGGGCAAGTTAGTACGACAGATCAGCAGGTACGGCAATGAGATTGTCGAAATGCCTCCCCTTTGGGTGCATTCAATTCAGCAAGGGAAACTCCTGATTTCCGATGGTGTCACCCGGGCAACACGTGCTGCAAAACTCTGTCCTGGTGAACTCGTTCCAGCAATCGACATCGGCTACCTGAACATCAATCCCAAGCGGTACTCGACAATCGAGGGAAAACGGCTATGAAGCCAAATGACTGGAGCGAGTTGATCCAATTGCTGGGTGAATTGCACGAAGTGGCACCGAACTATCGTCTGGGGCAGCTGATTTGCAACTTGGCAATGCTTGTCGATGAGCCGGACACCGTCTCTGTCTGGGATGTCGAGGATGACGATCTCTTGGAGTCCGCCAGACGATTCTTAGGAAATCTCCGTAAGAATGCCGTCAGCGCATCGACGACACCCTGATGAGGTAGCCGTATCGCAGATGCCCAGGACTGCTCGCCATGCCAGGCCAAACTCGCGAAGATGACGAACGCCTCGCCGCCGCTCGACGTCAGCTGGCAAGTTCGAAGGAGTCGGCAGCAGCGGGCTGAGTCTCTGTCGAATCGAGTCTCCCATGAACTCGCGGCACCCTCAACCAGGACATCAGGATCGTGAGGACCGCGAGCGAGGGCTGCGTGATGGATGAGTAGTTGACACACACTCAAAGAAACGAAGGGTGGCTTCTATGAAGGCCCGTTGCTTGTCAAGTGTTGGTCATTGCGATTGCTGAGAGTGGTGAGCCGAACTGGGGAGCCCAGTCTTCTCTGCGAGCGTTCGGCACAAAGGCCGTTGCCCAGGGGGGTGTTTCGAAAGGAAGATGTCCCGTCTGGGATCGAGCGATAGCGAGCCCCCTGTGCTTGGGGCTCGTGTCGGAGAAGGAGTTCCGGATAATCGTTCAGAAAGATTGCGTGATTTGGCTTCCGAGTCCGACTTGATGTATGAGACATCAGAATTGTCCATTGGTCCCTCTCAAGTCATCCGACTGAAGTGGTATCGGGGAGGTGTGTGCTGCTTTCGCGACACGCGCCTCCAGGACTGGACAATTGAGCGACGTTGACCGTTCACATTATTCTCATTTGCGAGTACCTACCATGCGCGAGCGACGTTGTTTGACACTGTCCATTTTCGCAATCGTCTCCAGCAGCTTTTTCGGGGTGGGAATGGAGTCTTCTGCATTGAGTGCAGACCCTTCATCGAACGTCCAGATTGATTCCGTTGGTTCGACTGTGAAGTCGACCGACCCCTTGGAATTGAGCATGTGGGGCCACACAAACTATGTGACCGGAGTTGCACTCTCGGAGGATGGGAACACAGCGATCACCGTGGGAGTTGATAAAAGCATTCGCATTTGGGACATCGCTGCGGGACGAGCGAAGCATGTGTTGAAGTCGACTCAAGAAAAGTGGGTACATGCTGTGGCGATTACGCCAGATGAAAAGGAGTTCATCACTGTCGAGCAAGCACGTGTGGCCGCTTACGATATTGCCACTGGAGAGGAAACCTGGAATTACGAAACCTCTGAAGAAGGTAACAGTGGGGCCGTCAGGTTTGATCGCGCAGGTCACTTTGCCTGCATCGGTTCGAGTTACGAGGTCAATCTCTGGGACAACTCTCGTCGACAGGACGCACCGCGTCGGATCATTCCACAGCGAGACCAGGATGGAGTCGTTTTATCGGCTTGCGCTTTGAGTCCGGATGGCAAACAGCTTGCACTCTCAACGAACATAGAATACGGGGCGAGTAGTCAGATTGAGTTATGGGATGTCGATGCCAATGAAATCCTGCGAACGATCATCCCGGAGAAGGGAAGCGTGAGGTACCTGAACTTTACAGCTGACGGTACAAGACTCCTGTCGAGCGGCCACAGCGTTACCCGTGGATCAAATTATAGTCGCAACATCGCGTCACCAAACAACGAGGACTCACTGATCCTGTACGATGTCTCAACGGGAGACATCATTCGCAAGTTTGGATGCACAGTCCCTGTCAAAGACCGACCGTCTCAAAAAGTTCCCGTCGACGGCGTTGTTACTCCATCGATTGTTGCCGCTCCGCCGAGTCACACTCGCAACGTCTTTTGCACATGTCTCTCTCCGGATGAAAAACGCCTCTTCACGGCGGAGCGTGATGGGATGATGCGTATCTACGACTTTGAGACCGGTGAGGTTCTCAAAGAGCTGCGGCGCCACACCGACGACGTGATGTCCCTCGCGATTTCCAGCGATGGTACACGACTTGTCTCAGTAAGCTTGGACATGGCGGTGATGGTGTGGGATCTGACCGTCATCCCTGATCAAAGCGAGTGATGTGCGGTAAGCATTCTCCAGACAGACTGATCCCGTTCCCAAGCCGACGACTCTGCTGGCGATCCGGCGTGAGGTGAGTCTGGTGCCCGTCCTTGGCGAGATGGCGTGCCACTGCATCAGTCTAGTGGTTGATCCAAGCTGAATTGACAGGTCGGGGTGGCAGGGTCTGAAGCGAAGCGGATGGCCCTGACATTCGGCGTCCACACGCGCCGGGGCCTTGCGCTTCGCTTCAGACCCCGCCACCCAATGTCGTTCAGCCCGTCAATTCAGGTCCGTTGAACCACTAGTGACCTCACGTAACCCTGGTGAGCTGACGGTGACTGATGCGGGGGGCGATGTGTTCGCCGTTGATGAGGTCGGGGTGCTTGTCGCGGCCGAGTTCTGCGGGGGAGGGGCCGACCCACTCGGTCGTTCGGCCTTCGATCGTAATCTGACCGTTGGTCGGATCGAATGTCAGCGTGGTGAAGAGTGCCTCGCGGTACGGGCAGATCGATGCCATGCGGGGATGTGCGGCATGGACTTCGCGGGCATAGCTCTCATGGGCATAGTCGCGGCCCACAACCACATAGGATGCCGAATTCAAATGCAGATAGCTGACGTCGCCTGCACGGACGATGTAATCGATGTGTGAATGTCCATTGATCGCCAGCAACACTCGGTCGGAAGCGGTGCTCAATATCTGCTGGACTTGCTCAGCGTTGTCAATCGCCCACGGACCGGCCAGGGGTTGATGACTGAGAACCAGGATCGGTCCCTCATTGTTTTGCAGCTCGCCTCGAAGCCACTCAAGTTGCTCGGGGCCGATATACGACGGATAGCCACCCGCATGATCCGGCGGTCGATCATTGCCATCGAGAATGATGACCCGCAAGCCCGACACATCGTGTGAGTCGAATGATCGCTTGACTCCCCAACTCTCCCGCAGCTGCTCAGGCGTGTAACCATCGTCCGTGTCGTGATTGCCGACAACGTGCAGAGTTTGCGGATGGGCCGCGTTGAATGAGTCGATGAGCTTGCGATTTGCCTGGGACGGGACGGCAAAATCGCCCAGTTGCACAATGGCATCCGGCAGCGTGCCACGCATCGCTTCGAGAAAGGACTCCAACCGAGTCGGACCGTCGTGCATCACGTCCTGATGCAAGTCCGCAATCAATCCCAGACGCACTGGTCGAGACACTTGTGAGAAGGTGGCATGTGACGATCGTGTAATGGCCAAAGAAGTTGTTGCGACGCCAATGGTTCGCAGGAAACACCGACGCGATGATCGTTCGGTCAAATACAGATCAGCCATTCTGGGGCTCAAAGCTACTGCGGTGGTCAAATAAATGTCGCGTCCCTGCTGGCGGATCAAACAGGAATCTCCGACAGTTCAACGTCCATACGCCGTTACACCAAAGTGTCCTTGGCACTAACGACTCAGTCAATTCGGTCCGGTTGACAGATCACGGACTCGAACAAGTTCCTCTGAAGATCAGTGTCGTCGAGCCGATGACTGTGGGCGAAAAGCATCAGGAAACGACAACATCTCTCCGCTCCGACTGCTTCAGGCAGCAGAGCATCTCTCCTCGACAAATGATATGCCCCTCACACGTTGCTTCCAAGTGTGAGGCATCATCGCTCTGCGAGAGACTTCAGGCTGATTGTGATGCGTCGGAGTTGATCGTCTGAAAAAAGTGGACCGACCGGTCCGGGGTGACGAACGGCTCACGATGATCAGGCGGCGCGGCCAGGACCCGGGGACTTGTCGGTGTTTGCAAACGTGACTTCGTCTGTCGCCGTGTCGGCAGACGGAGCAGCCACAAGTCGACGGGGTGAGACAGGCGAGCATGCCCGCCTGTCTCTAATGATCGTAAGACTCGTTCTGTCACCGACCAATACGTGCGGTCCGAACGGAACCTTACAGATTTATTTCACAGAATGTGCCGGGTGCCCCCGATTGATGGAGTGCCGAACCGCGAAATGCATCCAAAGCCGCACGCAGATGAATGACAGGTCTGTCGTGGAGAAGGGACGTCAGGCCAGAATTTCATTGACAACGTGGCCGTGGACATCGGTCAGACGGCGATCGATCCCGTTTTGACGGTAAATGAGTCGTTTGTGATCGATGCCCAACAGATGCAGCACTGTGGCATGAAAATCGTAGCAGTAGGTTTTCCCTTCAGCTGCCTTGTAACCCCAGTCGTCACTCTGACCGTAACTGGCCCCTGCTTTGACACCGGCGCCGGCCAGCCAGGTGACGAACGATCCCCCGTTGTGATCACGTCCGTCGCCGCCCTGTGCGAACGGCGTGCGACCGAACTCGGTCGTCCAGATCAGAAGTGTGTCTTCGAACATGCCTCGTTGCTTCAGATCCCGAAGCAACGCTGCAATCGGTTGATCAACCGAAGCGGCGATCGGTGGCAACTCCTTGGAAATACTGCCGTGATTGTCCCAGTTGCCGGTCGCTCCTTGAGGACCGCTCCAGACCTGCACAAACCGCGTGCCTCGTTCGACGAGCCGGCGTGCCAGCAGACAGCGGCGACCGAAGTCTTCCGTCGTTGCGTTGTCTAAACCGTAGGCTTTGTGCGTGGTTTCGCTTTCCTGCGACACGTCAAAGACGCTGGGAGCCGACAACTGCATGCGGGCTGCAGTTTCGTAAGCAGTGATCCGCGCATCGAGTTGTGAATCGTGAGGATTCTGTGCGAGATGTTGAGCGTTCAACGTTCTTAATAGTTCAAAGCCGTCCTTGTCTGCTGCTCGAGTGGCGAAGCGGTATTCCTCCCCGGCGAACAAGTCGGGCACCGGATTCGTTCCAGAGGCGTTGATGACGGTGCCTTGATGAATCGCCGGAAGAAAGCCGCAAGAAAACGCTCCCTTCTGGTTGTAAGGCAACCCCTTGGCGTCCGGCAGGACAACAAAGGTGGGCAGATCGTCGGTGAGGTTTCCGAGCCCATAAGAAAGCCACGCACCCATCGACGGAAAACCGGGGAGCAGAAAACCCGAGTTCATCATGTAGGTCCCCGGCCCGTGCACGTTGGTCTTGGAGACCATCGCCATCAGGAAGGCCATCTCGTCAACCTCCTTCGCCTGATGAGGAAAGACGCTGCTGACCCAGCGACCACATTCGCCATGTTGTTTGAATTCAAAGGGGCTCTTCAACATCGCCCCGACCGCTGCGGTAAAGCCTTCGGGCCTTTCCTTCGGGCCCAGTTTCTGGCCGTGCAGTCGTTCCAGTTCCGGCTTGTAGTCGAACGTATCCATGGGGCTGGCGCCGCCCGTCATGAACAACTGGATCACCCTGCGAACTTTCGCGGGATGATGAAGTCCGCCGTTGAATTCTGGATTTGCCCGGTCATTCTCCGACGACAGTGCTTCTCGCGCAAGCATCTGTGAAGCGGCCAGACCAGCCAAGCCGCCGCCAATATCCCACAGAAATCCGCGTCGAGAGTGTAACATCTTCAGTTCACAAACAGGAATTCGTTGCTGTTCAACAGTACGCGGCACAGTGCTGCGAGTCCATGTCGTTTCGCGTACTCGATAAGCAGGTCACGTTCTTTCGCGGCTGGCTCACGCAGCAAGATCAGACGGCATGCCTGGGTCACCTGACCTTCGACAGACTCGTGGCTTTCAATCAAGTGATCGGCAAGGATTTGACTGTGATGCAGCACGAAATCATTGTTGAAGAGTGACAACGCTTGCAGCGGCGACACGGAATCTCCTCGTTTCGGAGCCAGCAGTCCCAGGTCCGGAAAGTCGAGTGATTCCATGAACGGATCCGCGATCCCGCGCCAGACGACTCGATAGATGCTTCGCCTCGCCGCGGACGGGTGACCCCAGTCGAATGCGTCGTAATCAAGCGTCGGCGTGAGCTGGGCGCCCTTCGACTGCGAGAACTGCTGAACTCCCGGACCACCCATTGTCAGATCAAGCCGACCAGTGATCTGCAGCACGGCGTCTCGATATGATTCCGCGTCGAGTCGCCTGCGGTTCATACGCCACAAGAGGCGATTCTCGGCATCAACGGATTGCTGATCACGTCCATCGGGGATTGATGTCGTTGATGAACCTGTGTGGGATACCCGCTGATAGGTCGACGACAGCAAGATCAGACGATGCAGTTGTTTCACGGATCCTCTGGCATCGTCGCGAAACCAAGCCGTCAGCCAGTCAAGCAGGTCAGGATGTGAAGGCGCGCCGCCCATACGGCCAAAGTCGTTCGGCGTGTCGCACAGACCGCGTCCAAAATGAAACGACCACACACGATTGACTGCGCTCCGCCACGTGAGCGGGTTTTCAGCTGAAGCTAACCAGTTGGCCAGGGCCACGCGGCGTGCTGCTTCATCGTGCGGATCATCCAGTTCGAATCGACCACCCAGTGCCGCGATGGCTGACAATGCACCGGGTGAAGCGACCTTGCCGGGTTTGTGAATGTCACCGCGACTCAGCACGTTCACGACCTTGGGTGCCATGGGGCTGGGCAGTTTTTTGGCGTGCGAGTAACTGCTCGATACTGCATACACCAATGATGGCGCAGGCAGTTCTGCGAGTTGTTTCTCAGCATGAAGTCGTAGCGCGAATGAGGCGATCGCCACTTGTTGTTCGTCTGAGCGTTCATTTCGAGTGAGTTTGAGGGCAGTTCGAACCAAGTCTGGCAAAACTTGGGCCGACGCGCCGGGAGCGTCTGTTGCAGAGAGTTTCAGACGCCCGATCAAGTGTCCGGCTCCATGCAGTTGTTTCAAGACGATGAGGATGTGACTGGTCGGCCTCAACTCGAACGGTTCTTCCAATTCGAAGACTGCGTAGTGAGACTCGCCCACCTTGGGATGAATCCCCCACGCGGTTGTCAGGTCGGAGTCAACTGCATGAGAAATCGTCCAGCCCGCCTGATCAAAGTCCGCCGTCGCTTTGCGAATCTTCAGCCGCTTGGGTTCTGCGGCTTCGCTGTCGAAGACCAATGCTTCGAATTCGGTCAGATGCAGATTCCCATTGTCCTGCCGTCCAGGACCATGCATCGGCAGGCTCTCATCGGCGAGCACATCCAGCCGCAGGGCTGTGAGCTGTGTCAATGACGTGGGGGTCGTGATTGTGTACGTATCTGTGTCGGGGCGGACATCCGACGCGAGCAGCGAGTCATCATCGAGACGACTTAGCGTTGCGCCGTCTGACGAAGTGAACGTGGCCGGAACAAGTGGTTCCCAGACCGTGGGATGGTCTGCGATGTCCTGTTCCCATTGAGTGACAACGTTCGCGAATTCAGGTGCGAGCAGTGTCATTTTGTCGCCTGACTTTGTTGCTGCCAACAACTCGTTCCATCTCCGCCGACGAGCCGCAACAGGGGGGTCCTGGTCGAATTCGACGTCGCCTTTACCCACTCCGGCAAACACTGCCTGCAGCGAGTAGTAGTCTTCCTGAGTGATCGGGTCGAACTTGTGGTTGTGGCACCGAGCACAATTGGCTGTCGTGCTGGCAAAGGTCGCTAACGTTTGCGTCACGATGTCATCGCGGTCGAGATAGTCGAACGTGATCGGAGCAGTGTTGGCACGACTCAGCTCCAGTGGTCCCGCAGCGATGAATCCCAGCGCGGCAGTGAGTTGCGGTTCATCTGGAAACAAGCGATCCGCTGCCAGTTGTTCTCGAATGAACCGATCCCACGGAGTGTCACGGTTGAAACTTGAGATGACATAGTCGCGATACCGCCATGCATTCGGACGGAACACGTCATGCTCACAGCCGTGCGAATCCGCGAAGTGAACCGTGTCAAGCCAATGCCGTGCCCAGCGTTCACCGTAGCGTTGAGAACCCAGCAAGCGATCGACCAGCTTTTCGTAAGCCATTGGATCCGGGTCTGCCACGAAGGAAGAGACCGCTTCCGGAGTGGGGGGCAGTCCATGCAGATCAAAATACAAACGCCGAATCAATGTTCGCCGGTCCGCTTGTGGCACGGGAGAGAGTTCCTCCGCCTGCAGTCGTGCCAGCACAAACGCATCGATCGGGTTGCCGAGTTCGCCGTCATTGACCGGTTTGGGTACCGTCGGACGCTTCAAGGGACGCAGTGACCACCAATCCAGTGGATCGCCGCGCTCTTGGGAGACAGGTTCTGTGACTCTCGGGTCTGGGGCTCCTCGCTTGATCCATTCGACAAGCAATTCCACCTCGACATCAGACAGTTTGTCGTCCGGCGGCATCTGAAGATTCGGATCTTCACGGCGAACGGCCTTGATGAGCAAACTCTCTTCCGGATTGCCGCGAACGATTGCCGGGCCGCGACCACCGCCTTCGCTCCAACCGCTTCGGGAATCCAGCGTCAGCCCACCTTCCATTTCCCCGTCTGCATGCGAATGACACCCAAAGCAGCGCAACTTCAACAACGGCTCAATCTTCTCAACAAAGAAACGATCGCCATCGCCGTCCGCTGGCGGTTCCTGTGCGTAGGCGCTGGCAACTGTTGCCAGGAGAGTCATAATTGGTAACAGGTGCGACCGCAGAGTCGTCAAGGTGTCTTGTTGTCTGCTCACGGCGATTCTTCGTCTGACTGCGTGCGACATGCAAAACTACAGAATAACAGGTTGAGCCAGAGGTTATCGAGGGATTCTTCCTGGCCACGAACCCGGGGCGCATCCATTAAGTGGTGGGTTCCCTGAGAGGTGTCTGGGTGATGAATGACAAAGAAAAGGAAAAGCGGATTTTCACGGATGGGGCGGATACACGCGGATCGGTCACAGGGTGAAACGAACTGCGAATCCTCAGACGGGCCACATCCGTGAAATCTGTGGTCCATTTCTTCCAACATGGCGCGGCACGGAATGACGAGGGCCGCACCAATCCGCCCGATCCGCTTTTCTCCTGCTGCCACAAACCGTCGAACCACCATTCAACGGTTGCACCGCGAACCCGGACCAGTTGCTGGCAGAGTTGCATGACTGTGAATGCCATTCGACGAGCTCCGTGAATACCTGGCATCCTCCGTGTCAACCCTGTGTCTAACAATGAACTGACCTGACAATGGAACACTGTTGTGTTGGTTCGGCTGATCGGATTGAATAGCGTTACCCGAGTGGCTCACTCCCAGCGGCTGCACGGTACGAAAAGAGTGCCCAAAATACCTGTGTCAATGTGCCCACCAAGTATTTCGTATTCGACTCGACGTTTGGCCTTTGGCTGCATGTTTGTGTTGCTGGTCAATACGCCCGTTGCCGCTCAAGACGCGACCTCAAGCTCGCCCGACTTCAATCGGGACATTCGGCCCATTCTGTCGAATCACTGTCTTGAATGTCACGGTCGCGACGACGAA
This sequence comes from Planctomycetaceae bacterium, assembly GCA_029259815.1. Lineage (GTDB taxonomy): Bacteria > Planctomycetota > Planctomycetia > Planctomycetales > Planctomycetaceae > JAHBXU01. Next base: position 17,496 of record JAJDEJ010000210.1, read on the forward strand.
AACCGACAAGCCGGTGTGCGTCTTGATCGTCGTGTGGCGGCCGTCAATCCAGCCGACTCGGGTGAAATCCCGATTGTGCCCGGCAAGCCTGAAACCAGTGAGCTCATTCGCCGTGTCGAAAGCACGGATCCGTTGGAAGTGATGCCGCCGGCAGATTCCAACAAGGAACTGAGCGACAGGCAACGAGACCTGCTGAGACAGTGGGTGTTGGAAGGTGCGCATTACGAGGAGCACTGGGCGTTTGCACCGCCCGATCGCCCGGAGCCTCCGGATGTGAAGCAAGCATCGTGGCTCCGCAACCCGGTCGACAATTTCACACTTGCGAAGATGGAGCGCGTTGGGCTGACTCCTTCACCGGAGACCAGCCGGTCGACACTCTTCCGGCGGCTGTCGTTGGATTTGACCGGTCTGCCACCGACTCCTGCCAACTTTGCTGCATTCGACCAAGAGATGTCGGTCGCAGAGAGGGAAGATTCAGCGAACCCGAAACAATCTGATGGGGAGAGTCGCATCGAGGCGACCGCTGCCGATCGCGTTTACTTGAGATGGGTGAATCAGCTGCTCGCTTCGCCACACTACGGCGAACGGATGGCGGTCGATTGGCTCGATGCAGCACGATTTGCAGACACGAACGGCTACCAAGTCGACCGTGATCGCGAAATGTACGCCTGGAGAGACTGGGTCATCAACGCCTTCAATGCGAACATGCCGTTCGATCGTTTCACCATTGAACAAGTCGCGGGCGACCTGTTACCCAATGCCACTCTCGACCAGAGAATCGCCACCGGCTTTCACCGCAACCATCTGCTCAACGAGGAAGGAGGCGTGATTCCCGAAGAGTTTCTGGCGGAGTACTGTGCCGACCGCGTGGAAACGACCGCGACCGTCTGGCTGGGGCAGACCTTCCTCTGTGCCCGTTGCCACGATCACAAGTATGATCCGTTCACGCAGCAGGACTACTACAGCCTGTTCGCGTTCTTTCACAATGTTCCTGAAAAGGGATTGGGGAATTACGGTGCCAATATTCGCCGTAACGCGCCGCCTATGCTCAAGCTCCCGGCACCCGAACTCGAAGCCACGATCGTGTCACTGAAACGGGAACGGTCGGAACTCAAGGAACGACTGACGGAAACCGAAGCAGCCATCGCCTCACAACGTGCGGACTGGGAGGAACGAGTCGGGCAGTCGGCCGTCACATGGCAGGCGGTCGAAGCGACGTCGGCTCAGGTCGGAGAGTCGGTGGTGACTCTGGTCAAAGGAGAACCGAAGATCCTCATGCCTGCGCTCGAGGCGGGCGAGTTCCAGTGCGTCCTCGAAACACAAATGCCGCTTTCGCAAGTGACAGCGTTGCGGCTGGATTTCGCGCACGCCGAAGAGTCGGTCACGGGTTCCGACTCTGCTCCCGTCACAACGAACATTCAGCTCAATCATCTGCAAGTGTTGAGCGTTGGCGAAGGTTCGGTCGAACCACAATTGCTCCCAATTCGAGCCGCTCAGATCGAAGATTCCCTTTCGGCGACCGAAGTCGCCAAAGCCCTCGATGACAAGGGAAAGACCGATACAAAGCTGTCTCTCGTTGGCGAGACGGGAGTGTCAATCGCCGTTGAATTGGAGCCGGCTGATTCAGTGGAGCAACCAGGTTTCGCGCGTTTCGAGTTTTCGATTTCGGTACCGGAGCCAACAGCTCCCTGGGAACTACGGGTTTTGGCGACGGACACGGACATCGACCTTTTGCTTCCAGCTGACATCGGGCAGATCGTCCGCAACGAGCCTTCCAGCCGCACTGCCGAAGATGAGCAGCGGGTCTCCGATTTTCGAAAGGCACATGATCCGGACCATCGCCGATTGACAGATCGCAATGCGGAGCTCACCCAGCAGATCGACAAGTCTGACTTGGAGATTCCCACCACCTTGGTCATGGAGGAAATGGCGACGCCACGACCCACACATATCCTCATTCGTGGCGTTTACAACAAGAAAGGTGATGAAGTGACTGCCGGCACACCGGCTGCTTTACCACCCATGTCGTCCGATTTGCCGCGGAATCGCTTGGGGTTGGCAAAGTGGCTCGTCGATCCCGCCAACCCGTTAACAGCGCGCGTCGCCGTGAATCGGCTGTGGCAGTCGCTATTTGGAGTCGGGCTGGTGCGGACGGCTGAGGACTTCGGCATGCAGGGAGAGCCACCCTCACATCCGGAACTGCTCGATTGGCTGGCGACGGAGTTCGTCCGTAGCGGCTGGGACGTGAAAGCCATGATGTCTCTGCTGGTCAACAGTTCGACGTACCGGCAAAGCTCTCGGCTGACTCCAACACTTCGCACGCGCGATCCGGACAACCGCCTGCTGGCGCGCGGGGCACGATTTCGGCTGCAGGCCGAGTCTCTGCGAGACCAGGCATTGGCTGCCAGTGGGTTGTTGGTGCCACAGATCGGCGGCCCCTCGGTCAAACCGTATCATCCCCCCGGGCTCTACGAGCAAGTCGTGGCAGGATCGAGCGCCAACACTTACGTCGTGGGGGAAGGCACTGACCTCCATCGGCGGAGCCTCTACACGTACTGGAAGCGATCTGTGCCGAACCCAGCCATGTTGCTGTTCGACGCACCATTCCGCGAAACGTGCACGATGCGGCGATCTCGGACGAACACGCCGCTGCAAGCACTCAACCTGATGAATGACCCCACCTATGTCGAAGCCGCCCGGTGCCTGGCACAACGCATGGTCCTCGAAGGAGGCGAAACACCGAGTGAGTGCATCAGCCATGGATTTCGACTGGTCCTGGTTCGACAACCGGATGCGGCTGAGCTGGCCATTCTTAGTCGAGCTTACAGTCGATTCGTCGAGGACTTCCGTAAAGATTCGGAAGCAACAGACGGATTGGTCAGCGTGGGAGTCTCGACGACCAACCCCCAGATCGAGCAGGCCCATCTCGCCGCGATGACGGCAGTGGCCAGCACGATCCTGAATCTCGACGAGACCGTAACCAAAGAGTAGTGCTGACGAAAACGAGGTTGCACTTGCCCCCATCCGATCCAATTCAAGACGTCGCTCGACGCCAGTTCCTGGGGCGAAGCACTGTTGGTATCGGCACGGCCGCCCTGGCGTCACTGCTGGGACGTGACACATCCGCCAGTGGAGGTGCGAATCAGCAGCCTCACTTTCCCGCGAAAGCCCGACGAGTCATCTGGCTCACGCAGGCTGGTGCCCCTTCTCAGCTCGAGTTATTTGACTACAAGCCGAACCTTAAAAATCGATTCGACCAGGACTTGCCCGATTCGGTCCGCCAGGGACAGCGATTGACAGGCATGACCTCGGGGCAAGAGCGGCTGCCGGTTGCTCCCTCTGTCTACGACTTTCAACAGTGTGGGGAATCGGGAATCTGGTTGAGCGAGCTGCTGCCGCACACGGCTCGCATTACTGACCGCATGTGTCTGATTCGTTCGCTCTATACGGAGGCCATTAACCACGACCCGGCCATGACGCTGCTCCAAACCGGGCATCAGATTGCAGGGCGACCATCGTTGGGTGCCTGGTTGTCGTATGGTCTGGGATCCGAGAACGACAACCTGCCGTCTTATGTGGTCATGATTTCGCGGCCCAGTGGACCAACGAACGCACAACCGCTTCACGAACGGATGTGGGGAGCCGGGTTCCTGCCGACGCGACACCAGGGGGTTCGATTCAGTCCCGGCAAAGATCCGGTGTTGTTTCTTTCGAACCCGCCCGGAATCACGGCTGCTCGTCGTCGCTCCATGATCGATGACATTGCCGCACTCAACAGGTTGAAGCTCGCCGACTATCAGGATCCGGAAACGCAGGCTCGCATCGACCAGTATGAGCTGGCATTTCGCATGCAGTCCGCTGTGCCCGAACTGGCGGACGTTTCTGACGAGCCAAAGTCGGTCTTTGAGCATTACGGTCCGGAGTCACAGAAGCCAGGCACGTTTGCCGCCAATTGTCTGCTGGCTCGACGACTCGCTGAACGTGGCGTGAGGTTTATCCAGCTGTACCACCGTGGCTGGGATCAACACGGCAATCTGCCCTCGGGCATCAAGAGCCAGTGCTACGATGTCGACCAGCCCACGGCAGCGCTTGTCGAAGAACTCGCGGCGCGAGGATTACTGGAAGACACGCTGGTGGTGTGGGGCGGCGAATTCGGACGGACGGTCTATTCGCAGGGCACGCTCACCTCAGAGAATTACGGTCGCGATCATCATCCCCGTTGCTTCTCCATGTGGATGGCCGGAGCGGGAGTCAAACCCGGCAGCGTCGTCGGTGAGACGGATGATTATTCCTACAGTGTCGTTCGCGACCCGGTCCACATTCATGACCTGAACGCCACGGTCCTCCATCTGCTGGGATTCGACCACGAACGCCTGACGTTCCGCCACCAGGGCCGCGACTACCGCCTGACTGATGTCCACGGCTCCCTCGTGGCCGATGCACTGCTGTGAATCGCTGACTGTGTACGGCCACGGCATGGACTGCAATGATACGTGAGATCTGAAAACGACTCCTGCTCCCACCGACCGCAACCAGGGAAATCTCTCATGCAAAAGACAGCGGCGTACCTCGCACTTGTTCTTGTGACTTCGAGTGCATCGGCACATGCTGAAAACTGGGGGCATTGGCGTGGCCCGAGCGGGAATGGGGCTGCCGTCAATGCATCACCGCCCATTGAGTGGAGCCGTACCAGGAATATCAAATGGAAAGTCGCACTGCCGAGACGGGAAAACTCATCGCCCATCATCTGGGAGAACCAGGTCTTTGTCACTGTCGCCGCTCCAGTGGATGGTCCGAAAGCAGGCGGACCGTCAACGTTCGCGTTCAGAGTCCTTTGCTATGATCGAAGCAACGGCCAACTGCTTTGGCATAAAACCGCCACCGTTGCCAAGCCGCATCAGGAGACGCATTCCACCAACGGGTTCGCTGGCGCTTCTCCGTGCACGGACGGCCAGCATCTCTACGCCCACTTCGGCTCACGCGGTCTCTTCTGCTATTCGATGAATGGCGAACTGAAGTGGAAACGCGAAGACTTCGGAAAGATGGAAACGCTGAACAGCTTTGGCGAAGGCAGTTCTCCCACGCTCGAAGGCGACATGATCCTTGTCCCCTTTGACCATCAGGGCCCCTCAGCTCTCTATGCCCTTGATAAGCTGACCGGCGAGACCATCTGGAAGGTGGCTCGAGACGAGCCGACAGGGTGGGCGACACCGCTGGTTGTCGAACACGCGGGACGCAAACAGGTGGTCATGAACGGGCAGAACTATGCACGAGGCTACGATCTCGAGACCGGGAAGGAATTATGGCGATGCGGCGGACAGACAGTCCGCCCGGTGGCTTCACCTGTTGCCGCGAACGGGATGGTGTTTGTCGGGAGTGGATTTCAAGGTGCGTTTCTGGGTGCGTTCCACTTGAATGGTCGAGGGGACATCGAGGGGACCGACAAAGTGGCTTGGGCGATGGACCGCGATGTGTGCGATATCTCCTCGCCACTTCTCTCGTCGGGGCGCATCTACTTTCATAAGGGAAAGTCGGGGATGCTTTCCTGCGTAGACGCCGCGACAGGCACGCCGCACTACACGTCACGAAGAATTCCCGGGGTCGACAGAACCTATGCTTCGCCTATCGCCGCTGGCGGGCATGTGTACTTGACCTCGGTCACGGGCACGACCGTGGTCATCAAAGATGCCGATGAGTTGACGATTGTTGCGACCAACGATTTGGAGGAAGCAATTGGTGGAACACCGGCACCGGTGGACAACGAACTCTTCATCCGCGGCGAGAATCACCTGTTCTGTATCGCAGCTTCTGAGTAGCAGCGGTCCGGGGACGGCGTCTTCGGGCGATTGTCGTCGGATCCCGTATCGTGAGGAGATTCCGCCCACCTTGATCTGTCGGTCTCTTCCACATTCAGTCGTTCCAATTCCGTTGCTGCTGGGAGGGGGTCAGGCACCATTTCGTCTGAAAGAGTCTCGAACAGGACATCGAACGAATTGGTGCCTGACCCCTTTCCGCTCGTGAACTTGGAACTACTGACATTGGATTGTTCGACACAGGCGGTGGTCGGAACCGAGATGACCGAAGTGATAGACTCTCTGGAAATGGTTCACAGAATTTCACAACAAGCAGTGCCAAGTCCTGAAGTTTGGATCACAAGAACATCATGCCTGATGCCACACAGTGCCGAACTCACTCACTTCGATACCTTGTCGGTTCTCTCTTTGCGTTAACCGGTTTGTTCTGCCTCCTGGTCTTCCTTCCCAAGTTGATCGCTGGTGAGGAGACAGCGGCTTCTGCAGATGGGAGTTCAGATCCAGAGGCGCAATCGGGTCAACCGCAAGTCGTCATCGTCGGAGCAGGAATCTCCGGGCTGTCCGCCGCTCTGGAGTTGGGACGTGCAGGTGTGCAGGTCACGGTCATGGACATGTCATCGGTTTTCGGAGGGCATGCGGTCATGTCGCAAGGCGGAGTGACCATTATTGACACGCCACTGCAACGCGAGTCAGGCATCGCCGACTCGCCTGATCTCGCGAACTCCGACTTTCTCACTTGGGGGGAGGATGCCAATGCCGGCTGGGTCCGCGAGTACGTCGATTCGTCTCGACGCGATCTCTACGACTGGCTGACCGATCTTGGTGTGCGGTTTGAAAAGATCGACACAGCGCCCGGGAACTCGGTGGACCGGTTTCACCAGCCGGTCGACCGCGGCATCGGGCTCGTCACGCCGATCTATCGCGCGTGTCTGAAGTACGACAACATCCGGTTCGTCTGGAATGCCCAGGCAACCAAACTGCTGTCTGAACAGGGGCGAGTCGTTGGCATCGAAGCCCTTCAACTCCGCGAGAGCCAAACCTCGCGGATTTCGGGGGACCGCGTGGTCCTGGCGACCGGAGGTTTTCAAAGCAACCTGGAAATGGTCCGAGAGTTCTGGCCGCGAGAGATGACGTTTCCCAAGCGGATTCTGGCCGGGTCCGGACGGAATTCTGTGGGACACGGACATCGCCTCGCACAAGAGGCGGGCGGACAACTTGTCGACATGGATCGTCAATGGAATTATTTCACCGGCATCCCCGATCCACGTCATGCGGACGGTGACCGCGGCCTCAGTGCAGCGAACATGTATGGGATCATTGTTAATCCACAAGGTCGCCGGTTTGCCAACCTGCATAACTGGGCGAAAGACGTCATGCCGCCGATGTTGCGGCAGAAGCAGGTGACTGTCTGGTGGATCTTTGATGAAGCCAGCAAGGCGGAATTCACCGTCTCCGGTTCCGATTGGAGTGACTTCAAAAAAGTCGAACGGTTGATTCTGGACAATCCTAAACTTGTGAAGAAAGCCGAGACGATCGAGGAGCTCGCAGAGTTGGCCGGATTGCCGTCTGAGAATCTCACAGAGACCATCCACAGATACAACCACTTGGTCGATCGCGGAAGTGATGACGACTTTGAACGGTTCGGTCCGGATCGAACCGAATACAACAACACGGCTTCGCCCAAGATCAACACGCCCCCTTTCTACGCCATGCAGTCATGGCCACTCACGCGAAAGAGCATGGGCGGAGTGGGCGTCGACCGCGAGTGCCGCGTCCTTGATCGACATTGCGAGCCCATTCCCGGCCTGTATGCGGTTGGCGAGTTGACCGGATTGGTCGGCATCAACGGCAAGGCCGCGCTCGAAGGGACGTTCCTGGGCCCCTGCATCCTGACCGGTCGAGTCGCTGCTCGTTCGATTCTCGACCGTTCCGACATTCCCTTTGATGTCAGCCCAACCAAGGTGAAAGCGTCAGCGACCGAACGATGCGCCGACTGCCACGATGTCGAAGCGTTGATCGAGACTCCCCGCGAGGGGTTTTGGCACTTCGAACTGGCACATCGCATCGTCCTGCAGCGCGAATTGAACTGCTTGCAGTGTCATGCCGAACTTGCCCCCTACTCAGAAGACGAACATCATATGGACCCGTTGGCCCTCACCGACACCTGCATCGGCTGCCACGTCGCACAGGAGTGACCGATGAGAGACGCAGGGGTCTGGATTGCTTTGGTGGGACAATGAGCGCCTTCCACTGCTCATGTGGAAGCCGACACATTGCGAAAACCGCACAGTCATGATGGTTGTGACCGACGGGTGCCACCGGTAGGCTGGAGCCAAAGTTTGTGATCGAGTCACGTGAAAGAATACGGAGCGAGGGACTCATGCGACGAACGGCAGCAGTGCTGACGATCTGTCTGATGGCCGCTGGGATTGGGATTGTGACGCCAGCTTCCGCAGAGGACTGGCCGCAGTTTCGTGGTCCAAACGCGTCGGGAATCGCCGCCGACAGCACGAATCCTCCATTGACGTTTTCGGTCGAGGAGAACGTCGCGTGGTCTGTCGAACTTGGCAGAGGAGTCGCCTGCCCGATTGTTGTGGACGGGCGGGTGTATGCGACCACGATGACCGAGGACGCGAAGTTCGCAGTGCTGGGGTTCGATGCCGTTACCGGAGAACAGTTGTGGAAGACGGAGTATGAGACCGGCGAGCTGCCGGAGATCACCCCGCCCAACGAACACGCTTCATCGACGCCCGCATGTGACGGCGAGACGGTGTTCGTCCACTTCAGTACGATCGGCTTGATTGCCCTTGATGCGACAGATGGCACCGAGCGCTGGAAGCACTTACTGCCGATGCCGTTTTACCTGATGGGTTGGGGGGCCGCGAATTCCCCGATCGTGTACGAAGACATGGTCATCTTCAATTTGGATGACGACCTCAACCCGTACTTGATTGCTCTCGACAAAGAGACCGGCAGCATTCGCTGGGAGACGCCGCGACCGGACATGCTGGGCGGGTACTCGGTGCCCGTCCTCTGCACGGCTGACGGGCGGACAGACTTGGTCGTGGCTGGCACCGGAAAACTGAAGGGTTATGACCCGGCGACTGGTGGGGAGCTGTGGACCTGCAATTCGCTGTTGCGAACGATCATGACCTCGCCAGTTGTCCATGAAGATCGCATTTATTTGTCTCTTCAAAGTTACGGAGACACAAGCCGCGTGCTGAAATACGCGCTGCTGCAATGGCGCGACACGAATCAGGACGGGAAGCTGGAGAAGTCGGAACTCGAATCCGCCTTCCACGACAAGTTCGACAAAGGGGACGCCGACCAGGATGGCTTCCTCATCGATGACGAGATCGATGCAGCGTTTCAGTCGTCCGAAAACATGGCAGGAGGAGGCAACATCATCCAGTCGATCCGCGGCGGTGGCAGCGGCGATGTCACGGAGTCGGCCATGGTGTGGAGTTTGGAGAACAAAGCTCCGTCGAACATTGCTTCCCCCTTGGCCTATGACGGTCGGCTGCTTGTGGTCAAGAAGGGGGGCATCTCGGCGGCGTTCGATCTCGTGGACGGCAGTACGATCTGGCAAAAGAAACGCGTTCGTAATTTCGGCAACTATTACGCCTCTCCGATCGCCGCCGGAGGACGAATCTATGTGCCGGGCGAAAACGGACAGATTGTTGTGCTGGAAGCGGGGCCTGACCTCAAGTTACTCGCAAAGAACGACGTAGGCGACAGCATCATCGCCACACCTGCGATCGCCAATAATCGTCTCTATGTCCGCACGCTCAATAAGTTGTACTGCTTTGCGGAGGACATGCCGTGATGAGAACAGGGTCATCCGTGTTGCTGCAGGCGGCAATCGCGCTCTCGGTGATTGTCTGGGGAACCGTCACAGGCGCTGCCGAGCACGTGACTGTCGTGGTCGGTCCACAGGCTCCGCGGATCGAGCAGTATGCGGCTGAGGAATTGGCTGGACAATTCGGCCGATTGTTTCGTGATGTGGATGTCTCGGTCGCAAGCACCATTCCGGCTGATGCGCAGTACGTCGTCCTGATCGGCAGCCCCAAGACGAACCCGGCCGTTCGAGATGCCGCGCGATCCAGTTGGCCGGAGGTTAGCGATCAGGGGCTCGTGATTCAGAGTCTGAGCGGAGACCGGGACACACTCATTGTTGGTGGCGGAAGTCCGGTCGCCACCCTGTGGGCCGCTTATGAACTCGGACACCGTTTGGGCGTCAGGTACCTGTTTCGTGGCGACATTTACCCCGGCGAGCAGCGCGATCTCAATTTGACCGGTCATGTCGTGGTCATGGAGCCCGAACTCCGTGTGCGGACATGGCGCACAGTGAATGACTTCGCTGTCGGTCCTGAGTCATGGGGACTGACCGACCATCGCGCATTCCTGCGTCAACTGGCAAAGATGAAGTTCAACCGTGTGATGTTGAGCGTCTATCCGTGGCATCCGTTCGTGACTTATGAGTTTGGCGGTGTGCGGAAAGAAACGTCCCTGCTGTGGTTCGGTGAGCAGTATCCCGTCGATGGCGACACTGTCGGCAAGAAGGTCTTTCGGGGGGCGCGACTGTTCGAGAACCCCGACTTCGCAGGCATCGAGACGCCGCAGGAGATGACGACCGCAGGGATCAAGCATTTGCAAGGTCTGATCGACGCGGCTCATCAGCTTGGCATGTCCGTCGGCATCAGCATCTCACCACTCGAGTTTCCGCGTGAGTTTCAGTCGGTGCTGCCCGGCTCGCGAGTCGGGAATAGTCTCAATCAACTCACAATCGTCCCGGCAGCCGAACAGGGCCCAACGGACGAAACGCTCATCGAGTTGGTCAAGTCGAAGATTTCCGCCTACGTCAACACATATCCGGAGATCGACAGGCTTTACCTCACACTGCCGGAGTTTCCGGAATGGGATCAGCATGCTGACGAAGCAATCGAAATCCTGAAGCCCCACGCTGCCCCTGGCTCGCTCGATTTGGAAAACCTCATCACTCGCGCAGCTGAACGGAAGCTGATCGCCTCAGGGTCGCGAGGTAAGCAGGCCATTCGAGGAAATCTTGTCGGACTGGCATTCCTGCGGACGTTGTTTTCCGACGAGACGCTGTTGAAGCGGCCCGATGGCAAGACCCTCGGACTGGTCATCACCAGCGTCGATCCGGCACTCTTCCCGGTCCTGGATCGTCTCGTGCCGCAGCAAGCCGAGACGCTCAACTTTGTCGACTACACAGCCCGCCGTGTGGCTGAGAATCGGGAACTGCTGAAGGACGTCCCGGCCGAGAATGTCGGCAGCCAATTGATCATCACCCTGGCGGACGACAACGTCGGCATCCTCCCGCAAGCGGCCACGCAGAGCATCGGCACATTGATGAGCGATCTCAAACAGCTGGGCTGGCAGGGTTTCTCCACCCGCTACTGGGTTCCAGCCGAACTCGACCCCTCCGTGTACTTTCTGGCACGGTCCGCATGGGAACACGACCTCACGCCGCGTGACGCCCAGACCGAACTCTGGACAACGACAACCGGCAACGCGGCAGCGGCGGAACGGTTATTCATCGCATGGGAGCAACTCGAAAAAGCGACGGAGCTGATCGACCGCCATGATCTCGGCTTCGCGTTCCCAGTTCGCGGCATGCTGATGAAGCATTATGTGCCAGAACCGATCCCCGATTGGTGGCAAGAAGTCACTGATGCGCAGACGCAATACATGATCGAACTGTACCGAGCCCATGGTGCGATCAACGGCGGGGCGAATCCGCTTCTGTTTTACTACGCCAAACGAAGCGAGTACGCCTTGGAATACCTCGGGGCCGTCAAGGCGATCCGGGAAGCGGCCCTCGCGAAGGACCAGGGTGATCCAGAGAGCGCAATCGCACATCTGGAGCAGGCGCTGGAACTCACCTACAACTGCATCAACACACTGTCCGACGTGGCTCAGGACCAGAGCGACCGCGGACTGATCGCGGTCCTCAATGAGTATGCCTACCGGCCGTTGTTGGCAGAATATGAAAAGCTGATCGACGGTGATTGACCTTTTCTCAATTCGCATCCTGAGCGGTGCTGCGAATTGAGTTCTTGCGCAGGTTGATCGTGACAAGCAGCACGGATTGGAGTCGAAAACACATAGGGGGTCGCTGAGCCCTCTTCCAAACGACTTCAACATCCGCTGATCGCACTGCCGATGCGCCAGACACCTCGTTGGTCCTCAGCCGTGCCGTCGCATGCTTCGTAGAGCATGCGAAAGCCCCGGTCCGCTTGTTGACTTTGCGGATTCCAAATCACGCACATCTCTGAGCACTTCGCAGCATTCCAGTCCGTCGATCCCGGTGAAAGGACCGGTTCGAACGCCTTTCGCCATTTCAGACCATCGTCAGACATCGCCGTCGCAATGTCGGCTCGCTTCGGTCCGCCGTATCCAGCGTAGTACATCCGATAGTCACCGCTCTGCAGACGCAATATCTCAGGAGCAAATGCGGTCAAGCGATCGAATGGCTGATCCGGGACGATGCGAACGCCATGCTCTTGCACGAACGTGAGGCCGCCGTCGTCGGACACAGCGCTGATGATCCCGACGCCGCGTGCGCTGCAATACAATCGGCATCGTCCGTCGTCGAGGAAGATGATTCGCGGAGCTGAAAGATTGCCTTTGCTCAGCCCAAACCGCGTTCCCTTCTCGACGGTCCAATGCAGGCCATCCTCAGAGATGGCGCTGCGGATCGAATTCTGTTTTGACTGTGGGCCGCCGCAACATTCATAGTACATGCGAAGGCCTCCACTGCCACCGGCCAGTGGGACGACCTCCGCAGAGACAACGCGATAGTCGCCCGCGCCTCCTTCCTGTGGAGAGAGCCGGACACCAGGTTCCGGGATCCAGTTCACACCGTCGGCTGAAGTGGCGCTGAGGATTCTCGATGTGGCGTTGTCGTAGTCGTTCGCGCCCTTTGGGAACTCGGCACGTGGCAGGATCTGGGTGTAGTACATCCGGTAACCACCGCTTGGGAGAGCGACGACTCGTGGGCTCACCGCGCCACACAGTCCGGTACGTACTGATACATCCGGCCACTGCGCATCGGGCGAGGGATCGACGTCGCTATCTGGCGGGGCGTCAATCGCGATAGATTCGCTCGACCAGGAAATGCCCGGGTCAAAGGGGACAGTATGGACCAGCGGAGTTGCCGCGGCCGATTGAGTTAAATCGATCATCATCACTTCCGTGGCACAGGGGCAGATGGTTTGTCCGGCAGCCGCACCACATGACTTTCGAAAACGCCGCCATCAAGTCGGAAGATACGGAAGCCGGGCGGAATTGAGTCGCAGATCAATTCATCCTGGTGTGGGAGAAACTGAACGCCGGTGGATGGTGTCGTCAGGATTTGAACCCCCTGAAGAATTTCTGAGAACTCCTGATGGACGTGACCAGTGCAAATTGCTCGAATTTGTGAGCAGGAGCGCACAACTTCAATCAAGGCCTTCGCGTTGTGCAATCCAATACGGTCGAGCCAGGCCGAGTTGACTGGAACCGGCGGATGATGGATGAACAGAATCGTGGGCTGTGCGATGTGAGTCGACAACTCAGTGGCCAGCCAGTCCAGTTGGGTGTTGTCAATTCGTCCGTAGACTTCACCGTCAACATGTGAGTCCAGGCCAATCAGCCTCCAGCCAGCAGTCTCCTCTGAGAAGGTGATGAATTCCGCGTTTGCCAGGACCAGTTCCGGAAAGACCTTGCGAATCGACGCTCGGTCGTCGTGATTGCCAGGGATCAGGCGGCAGCGAGACACCCAGTCGCCCAGCAATTCCCGCAGCTGTTCATAGGTTGCGAGTTGTTCGTCATGGGCCAAATCGCCGGTAAGGAGAATGAAGTCGAACTCGCACTCATCGGATTCGTCCTGCTCTCTTGCAAACCGCAACACGTCAATCAATGTGTTGCGAGTATTGACACCCTTGAGGACCGCATTTCGATCGGCCATCAGATGTAAGTCAGTGAGTTGCAGGATTTTGGAGGGCATGCGATGCCTGTCGAGGTTCAGCATGAAGGGCTCACGCGGCGCGTGAGGGCGATGACGAAAACGAAATCATAGAATGTGCCACACGCAATAGAAGTGGTCTCAGAGCCGGAATTCTGGCCACGGAACGTAACAAGCTAATTCGCAGTCTGTCCGAGGCAATGAAGCCGACCATCAGCAGTCGTCACCAGAATCTCGGGGATTCGATCGCCATCCAAATCCGCAATCACAGGTGATCCCACTCCGGCGCCCATGTTGACGTTCCAGAGAACTTCGCACCTGCCGTCAGTCTCCTTGAGCGCGTACAGCTTGCCGTCGCCGGATCCGCAGAGCAGTTCGGTTCGGCCGTCCGCGTCGAGGTCCAGCGTGGCGAAGTCGCTGATCCCGGGCGGGAGTCGCAGCGTCCAGCGGACGTTTCCACCGTGGTTGCTGGAGGAGACCTTCTCATCGGCAGGGCATGTCGGGCACTTCTCTTGAAGCGGGTGAGCGTCAAAGGCACGCAACAGACCGTCACTCTGGGTCGTCACCAGTTCGATCGTTCCGTCTCCGTCCAGATCCGCCAGGCCCGCTTTGCTGGCATGCGTCGTATCCCGGGTCAGTCCGTAGTGCCACACGGGAGAACCGTCGAACTTTGTCAGCAGAGTGAGTGCGTAAGCATTGTTGTGGAAGACAAGCGGCTGCTCGTTCTCAATGCGATCAACAACGATGGGCGTCGCATAGGCACCCCAGTGGCCCGGGACTGCCGCGGTGATGGTCGTGTTCGGTGTCAGCGAGCGGTTGTCCTTGACACTGATGACCTCATACCAATTCTCCGACGAGGCGATCAAGTCGTCGGCTCCATCGGCATCAAAGTCGCAAACGGCTGTCGGAAGATGCAAGACGAAGGTCGTCGAGGGGCTACGTTCGGGGCCCAAATAGTCTCGCCTCCAAAGTGGCTTGCCGCTGACCCCGTCATATGCGACGACGCGAGTGTTCTCGTAAGCAACTCGATAGCGAACAACGAACCATCGACCGCTTCCCGTCCCCAGGCTGCCGGTGGGACCGAGAGCTGTTTCAGTCGTGCCGGTCGGAGGCAGGATCTGAAGCTCTCGGTTGCCCGCCGCATCGATCGCGACAATCTCGACAAGGCCATCGCTGTTTTCGAGTGGAGCGAGAAGCTCGTGTTCGCCATCGCCATCGAGGTCGGTCATGCACACGCCGAGTGACACGGGAGATTTCTCGATTAACACCTGTCGGTCGGAACCGTCTGCAGCGAGACTGATCAGGGCGCCGGAAAACTCTCGAATGACAACCCGCATGCTGTCGCCGAACATGCCGATGATCGGCGGCGTGGCGGCATAAGCTTGCTGACGTGGAACCTGATACGAAACTCGATCCGCCCCGTTCTCGACCACGGTCAGTTGCAGACCGTCCCAGGAGTAGTCACGCGATGGCACCGCTGCCGGATTCAGTGCCGCATGATTCTCGACTCTTTGAATCTGCTCCAACGAATCACTCGTCAGCCGACAGCTCCAAACGCCATCTGGGAACCGCATCAGAAATGCTCTGCTGCCTGGATGGTCTCGCCAAAGCGGCATGTTCACGCTCGAACTGCGAGCACCAACTGCCCTCGCCAGATGGCCTTCTAATGGTGCCGGCATCACCAAGGGAGTGACGTCCTCACCATGCCAGCGATCAATGAATCCTTCGCCGGTCCAATTGCAGATCCGCAGTACGTTCTTGCCCTCGCGAAGGAGAATCTCGGGAGGATCAACACCGTCGAGGTCGTCAACGGTGAGCACAGTTTGGTCGGCTTCATCGTAGACACGCTCTCCGTCGTTGGCGCCAAAGATGACGAGGTGAACCTTCTTGTCAGCGTGTTCATTCGTCACAGCGGCCAGGATCTCGACTTCTCCGTCCCCGTCCAGATCGATGAATGGATCGGGGGCTGCCCGATCGATCTTTACTTGGGATTGGTATTGGTTCTCGACATCGCCGACAACGCGTTTCCACTGACTCTGCGCTGTCTTGCCGTCCTGCGTAACAACTTGAACACCAGGGATCATCGGATTGATCATCAACAGTGACGGCAGTTCACCCTCAGCCAGAGGCATGGCCGCTGTCGCTGCCCAGTATGTGCGAATTTGTGGTCCCCACGTCATCTGCATCGTCTTTTCGCCCGACGACAGGTCGTAAACCCACATGGCTTCGTGTGAGATCATCACCATGTCGGTCTGCCCGTCACCATTCATATCAGCGAACAGGTGCAGCGGTGCGTAAATCGTGCCTTCTTCCTCCGCGTGAAAACGCACCTTCGGCGCATCCACTCCATCTTCAAAGCTCCACAAGTAACCGACACCGCGCTGATCGCTGCCACCAAATCGCTTTTCCGAATCCCCGCTCCACCAGGCACATAGCTGCTCGCCCGGTACGCCCGGCAAAATTTTGCCAAAGCGTTCGTAACGTCCAAACACATTTTCGCACGAGTAGAGAAGCGTGGCATCTCCTGTTGTGCCGCTGACCATGTACCGGTGATGTGCGACACCGGTGCTCGATGCGATCAGTAAACCTCGCGTGCCGTCGCCGGCAAAGTCGCGAATTTGAATCACCTGTGGCTGGGAGAATTGCTGCGTTTCCCAGATCGAGTCTCCTTGCACACTTTGGCAGATGAGCCGATCGGGGAGCACACGCAGTAGCTCGTCACGACCGTCTCCGTTCACGTCGACCAATTGCGCTTGTTCGGTGCTCGCGCTCGCGCCGCCGAGATCGCTCGTCCATCGCTTGTGCGGCGCCTCCGCGAGACCTCCGGACAAGGGCGAGAACCCAGTCAACCCCGGATCGCGACGATAGGCAGGCCACTCCGCAGCAGAGACGGCAGACGAAGTTTGTCTCAGATCCCTTACCGAATCTTGAGCCGTGGAACCGCCAACCAGACCAGCCGTCACGACTGCGGCCACAACAAACTGCCCGCCCATACCGCTCATCGGTCGACCCGTCGAGGAATCATGAGAAGTTGACGTCGTCTCCAGTAACGATCGCTCGCCAATTGTAGCTGAACGACCGATGGCCACCTTTCGCAATTCGACCCGCGCCTGCCAATGCTGGGGAAGTTCAAATCACGAACTCAATGCGCCTCGAAGAATACCTGAGCCACGACCCGTACGCCAACGTCCTTCCAGTCCCGAACTGGGTCAAGAAAGGGGCAACCACAGATATCAACGGTGTCAGAGCAGCTGCCCGCGAGAGATGCGTCTGTTGAACGACGTGCGGCCGAGGCGATCGTTGTCCAACTGCTCCCGGACTCGCTTCGACTTCTGCGAGCCGAAGACTGAGGCTCGAATGCCTCGAAACAACGGTCAGACCGGCCTCAGCGCATCGCGGAAATTCCGAGACTCTCCTTCGCCCATCAAGGACTATGGAAACTCTCATCACTCATGAACCAACTTTGGGGGAGCATGCCACTACACAACTTTTGCGGCAATGGCTTTGAATTCGGCAGTGTCGAAGGCGCGGAGCATAGTCGTCTGAACCATTGCCTTCTTGCGAAGACCAAGAACCAGCGAGACGGCCGTCGCCTCATCAGGGGCCGAGAACACGACCACTCCGTCCACCGGACCCAACGTCCAGGACAAGAACTCGACGCTTCCGCCGACAGCTTCGATGGCTTTGCGAAAGGCTTCCGCACGTGACGTCGAGTCATTGATCCCGGACACACCTTGTTCCGTGAAATTCAGCAGCAAAACATAGCGACTCATGGGATTCTCTCTTTCGTTGTTGATTAACTGTGAAATGCCTGTCCATCAGGCGTGGTAGTGCAGACTGGCAACGAGATCCGGGTCCCCGGCAGGCACGGGAGGAGCGGCGGAAAACGATCGGAAGAACAACCAACTGGCGAGTCCGCACGGGATGGCCACTGAGGCCAGTTCCGGAAGCCCGAATAACGGCGTCGTTCCAATGACCGGAGGGAAGATCATCACTGACAGATCAACCCAACGACCGATGAGCACTACGACGCAGACACGCAACATGATGCTCTCGCTCCGCTTCGAGGGGCGAGGAAGCAGGGCGAAGAACGGGATGATCCAGTTCAGCACCAGACTCCCCACCACAACCGGGGCCCACGGACCGTGGAGTCGGGGGATGAAGTAGGACGTTTCTTCGGGGATGTTCGAGTACCAGATCAGCATGTACTGGCTGAACCAGATGTACATCCAGAAGCAACTGAAGCCCATCAGCAGCTTGCCGAGATCGTGCAGATGCTCGTCGGTGAAGATGCCCTCCAGCGGCCCCATTCGCCGCAGGCAGATGCAAGCGATGATCATCGCAGCCAGTGTCGCCATGATGAGTCCGGAAAACTGGTAGACGCCCCACATCGTGCTGAACCACAGCGGCTCCAGTGCCATGATCCAGTCCACCCCGGCCAGCGAAATCGTAATCGCGAAGACCCCCAGGAACAGCACCGACACGCCAGTGTTGATGGGAACATTCGACACGCCGGCACGAGTGTCCTGACGTCGTGAATTCCACACGAGGATTCGCGCCAAGACGATCCACAATAGGACAAACGCCACGGCTCGGACTGCGAAGAACTTTGACGAGAGCCAGAGTTCCTTGAACCAGAATGTCCCCGGACCGCCATGCCCGTGGTGATGCCAGGCATACTGAGGCAGACGAAGTGCCACCGCCACGAGCACGAGGACCCCGGCGACCGGCAGCAAGCCGGTCAATGCTTCGGGAACCCTGCGGAAAGCGACGCTCCAACTGGCACCGCAGACATTCGTCAGCGCGATGAACAATGCCCCGCCGAGTCCGAGGGTGATCAGGTAGTACGACAGAAGCAGCAGATTCGCCCAGGCACGATCCGGGGAGACCACGGCAGTGACTCCGAGAATGACCGCTCCAACGACTACGACGGCCATCAGCTTGCGAAGGAACGCCGGTGCAACTGCGAGTTGAGGTGAGTTCATGGTTGTCCCTCCTCAGTCTCGGAGGGTGAGTTTGCGTCAGAGGGTTCGATGGATGGCTCGAGGGTCGCAGCCGCTGCCTGCTGCACACTCTCTGCGGCTCCTTGTTGGAGGCTGCGGACATAATTGATGACGTCCCAACGACGATCCCGCGAGATTTGTGCGGCCATGGGGGCCATGCTGCCTTGGCCATAGGTGAGAATGTGAAAGAGTTGTCCATCCTTCATCTGGGCGGACTTCCCCGTGGTCAGCGGCGGAGGGGGCGGAAAGCCTCGTTTCGCGACTGGCCCGTCACCCGCACCAGTGGGGCCATGACAGGAGACACACGAGACGCTGTAAACTTCAGCACCACGCTGTTCGGACGCTTGCAACCGTTGGACGTGATCGGGCACACTCGGCTGTCCGCCGTCACTTGGTTTGCCACCCGGTTGCTCGTCGTCTACGACGGTCTCCTCGATCGAAACTGGTGACTCGCTTGTGTACGGATTCTGCAACTCCTCTCCGGCTCGCACGGCGTCTTCCTTCGTCGCCGAGTAGTAAAGCGGGAACTCCCCACGGGCGATTGTGCCTTCAACGGGGGCTTGGAGTGTGCGGCCATTGGGAAACACTGTGCTGACCGAATAAGCACTCGACGCGGGCGAGCGTTTCATCTCCGGCAGGAACTCGACGTTTGGTTGCGAATGATCGACGTTGATCGCTGCCGCCAGCAACACGACGACCAACAACAGACACGCCAGAGCGATGTTTGTCCGGCTGAGGTTCACGAGAAATCTCCTCCTTCGCTGGTGAACTCGCATCCCTCTCCCCTTGGGGGAGAGGGACAGCCTTCGAGCGGAGCGACGAAGGCAGGGTGAGGGGTCCGCGCTTCAGATCGTTCACCCAAATCCAGAGGCCGCCAACCCCTCACCCTGCTTGAATGCCTGCGGCTTCCAAGCGGTCCCACTCCCCCAAGGGGAGAGGGGCAGGGAATCGGTCTCCCGAGTTCTTGCACAGTCATTGTGTACGCTCCATTGTCTCAACCACGTTGAACTCCTGAAGAAAACGTTCGGCGGACGGGACATCGAACGCCGCATCCGCTTCGTCGATGACCAGCACAAAGCGGTCATCGGTTGCTCGCGGGTAGACCACTTTCGGTTTCTTGCCGGGCCACAGTCGGCTTACTCCGAACAAGGCGAACACCGATCCAAAACCCGCCAACAGCACGGCCGCTTCGAACGCCACTGGGACGTCGGAGGGAAGTGAATTCCAAGGTTTGCCACCGACATCGATGGGCCACGTGATCGACGCTGTCCAGTGTTCGAACCACAGCATGCCGAGCGCCCCCGTCATTCCACAGATGAAACAAACCCACGTCAACCGGGAGGGCTTCAGGCCCATCGCATGATCCAGCCCATGCACGGCATAGGGGGTGAAGGCATCGAGAATCCGCCAGCCTTTCTGGCGCACCGCCTCTGTGGCGGCCAATAGGTCGTCTTCGTGGTCAAACGACGCCAAAAGAACACGGTCACTCATGCGGCTTGCTCCTCGACAGGCGTTGTGGTTGACCCGCGCTTCTTGAGATGGGCGGCCCCTTTGACTTCAGCAATCGCGATCGCGGGGGCGATGCGGCAGAACAACAGGAAGCACGTGAAGAACAGTCCGAAGCTGCCAATGAACGTCGCGATTTCGATCGATGTCGGCACGTAGTGCGCCCAACTCGACGGCAGAAAATCGCGATGCAGACTGGTGACAATAATTACGAAACGCTCAAACCACATGCCGACGTTCACCAGGATTACGATCACAAACACCAGCGGCAGCGTGGTGCGGACTTTCTTGATCCAGAGGAATTGAGGCACCAGCACGTTGCAGGTCACCATCGTCCAGTAGGCCCAGCTCATCGGCCCGAGGGCGCGATTCTTGAACACGAACTGCTCATAGGGGTTGCCGCTGTAGAGAGCCATAAAGAACTCGGTCCCGTAGGCCAGTCCCACGATGCACCCCATCGAGAGCATCAGCAGACTCATCCGCTCGATGTGCTTCATGGTGACGTAGTCTTCGAGGTGCATCGTCTTGCGGGCGATGATCATCAGCGTGATCACCATCGCCAGTCCGCTGAAAATGGCTCCTGCGACGAAATATGGCGGGAAGATGGTTGTGTGCCAGCCGGGGATGACCGACGTTGCGAAATCCATACTCACGATCGTGTGCACCGAGAAGACAAGTGGCGTCGCCAGACCGGCGAGCAGCATGTAGACCGTTTCGTAACGATGCCACGTGCGGGCCGAACCATCCCAGCCGAGCGACAGGAATGAGGTGATCCGCTTTCGCCAGCCGGGCTGAGATCGATCACGAATCGTCGCCAGATCGGGGATCAGGCCGACGTACCAGAAGACGGCTGAGATCAGCAGATAGGTCGAGATCGCGAACACGTCCCAGAGCAGGGGCGACTTGAAGTTGACCCACAGCGAGCCGCGCGTATTGGGATAGGGGATCATCCAGTAGGCCAGCCACGTGCGGCCCATGTGAATCAGTGGGAAGATGCCCGCACACATCACGGCGAACAGCGTCATTGCCTCAGCCGATCGATTAACTGCGGTGCGCCATTTCTGACGGAACAGAAACAGGACTGCGGAGATCAGCGTGCCCGCATGTCCGATGCCGACCCAGAATACGAAGTTCGTGATGTCGAAACCCCAGCCGACCGTCTTGTTCAATCCCCAGGTGCCGATGCCGGTGGCGATCTGATACCAGACCGCTGCCACACCGACGAGTAGGGCGACGAGTGATACGGAGAACGCGGCCCACCACAGTCCGGAGGGCCGGGCGTCCATCGGTGCGCAAATGTCGCGGGTGACATCACCAAGCGACTTGTCACCAGTAACGAGCGGCGGTCGTCGGGAGTTGGTCGGCTCAGACATGATCGCCTCCCTCCGCATCGTGATCGTGATGATCGCCAGATTCATCTGCGTCCCGGTTTCTCACCATCCGGAGGTAAGAGACCGTCGGACGAAAGTTGAACTCTTCAAGGACGCCGTAGCGTCGCGGGCCCTCCAGGGCTTTGGCGATCGCACTCTCGGGATCGTTCATATCACCGAAGACAATGGCCTGAGCCGGACACGACTGCTGACAGGCGGTCTGCACTTGGCCATCGGCAAGAGGTTCTCCCAGTCGACCGGCTTCGATCTTGCCCTCCTCAATCCGCTGCACGCACATCGAGCACTTCTCCATGACGCCGCGTGATCGAACGGTGACGTCGGGGTTGAGCGCCAGATTCTGTAACTCATCGCCGTGCGGGTACTCGAACCAGTTGAAGCGGCGGACCTTGTAGGGACAGTTGTTGGCACAGTACCGCGTGCCGACGCAGCGGTTGTATGCCTGCTCGTTAAGTCCCTCTTCGCTGTGAACGGTCGCCAGCACGGGGCAGACGGTTTCACATGGGGCGTTGTCGCAGTGTTGGCACATCATCGGTTGATGCGACACATCGACATCGTCCCCCTCGCCGGAGTAGTACCGGTCAAGGCGAATCCAGTGCATCTCCCGTTGCCGACGAACCTCATCCTTGCCGACGACCGGCACGTTATTTTCAGACTGGCAGGCGATCACACAGGCCGAACAGCCGGTACACGCATTGAGGTCGATCGACATCCCCCACGCATGACCCGTTTTGGGATGATCCTCAGGCCAGAGTTGGACGTCTCCAAAGTGATGCACTTCGGGAGTGCCGGAGGTGGGGTCCTCTGCAAACGCCGTCAACGATGTCTCCTGCACCACGTCCCGCTTCTCCGCTCCGGGCGGTGCAACACGGGCCGGGACTTCCAGCGAATGATGCTCCTGCGTGGAGGCCAACTCGTGCCGCCTCCCGGTCTTCGTGATCGACACGTCCCCTCGGGAGTAATGCAGTGTCCCCTCATGCGGCTCGATCAGTCCGGCGGCGTTCTTCCCGACGAACTGACCCGGCTCCACAGTCGGCCGCGCCTCCAGCCATTGGGGACCGACGTCGGCGAACCGATCTGTTCCCTTCACGCCATACCCCAGCGCAATGGCCAACACGCGATCGTGCTGACCGGGTTGAATGAGGACTGGCAACTCCAGGCCGACATCCGTTCCTGTTGACTCGACGCGAACGACGTCGCCGTCCGACAGACCCAACTCGCTCGCTTTCGCTGGTGAGACGCACACGTAATTGTCCCATGTCACCTTCGTGACGGGGTCCGGGAGTTCCTGCAGCCACGGGTTGTGAGCGTGCCGACTGTCGGTGAGACCGACTTTCGAGTACAGCGAGAGGCAATCGTCCGTCGCAGGAGAGTCACCAATTGGCTTGATCGCATCCGCCTGAAACTCGCCGACAGCTTCCGTTGTGGGAGCGACTTCGACATACCCATCATGCAGCGACTGATCCCAGAAGCGGACGAACGGCGAAGACTCCTCTGACTCCAACCGTGGAAAGATTGACTGCTCCCAATTGGCTCGCAGAATGTCGTACGCAGAGTCGTCATTGCCGGACCAGCGAGCGAGACTCTCGACGACCGAACGGGTGTCGCCCAGCGGAGCCAGTAATGGCTGCGAGAGACCGATGACTCCATCCACCGGCTCTGCGTCCGACCATGACTCAAGCGGATGATGGTCCGGGCAGACGAAACCGGCCAACGAACTGACGTCGTCCAGTCGCTCTGAGAAACTGACGACGAGGCCAACCTTGCCAATCGCTTCCGCGAGCCCATCGCGATCCGGCAGATTGTGAGTCAGATCCGTTCCGGCGACGAACAGGGCCGCCACTTTGCCCGCGTTCAATTCGTCGATCAGTTCGAGGACGTCGCCGTCGTTTCCCTGCCGCTGCCGACTGGGGCGTTCGATGTCGACCGTCTTGCCATAGTTTTCGAGTCGATGATTGATCCCGTTCACCAGCACCTGCACGGCGACGTCTTGGCTGTCGCAGAGCACGACGCTCTCGCCACGAGCAGCCCAGAGCCGATCGGCTAGTGCAGTCAACTCATCATCCGCGATCGGTGCCGTTCCCAAGTCGTCTTGATCGAGCGACTCGCCTGCCCGTTGAGCCAGCTTGGCATACAGGTGACTCAGAACCAAGCCGTACTCGTCCGGTGCCAAACGAAGTCGCCGGTCGGCGTTGCTGCCGGTCAGCGACAGGCGACCTTCCAACTGGACGTGATAAGACATCTCCGGATGCTCGACGGTCGGCACTCGTCTTGTTCGCCACGCTGAGGTGAACTCGACCGGCGAGATCCATGTGCCCAGGAAATCGGCCCCAAACGAAACGATGACTTGAGCCGCGTCGAGTCGATACCGTGGCAACACTCGTGAGCCATGCGTCTGCTCATGGGCATCCAGAATGGCCGAACTGCTCACCGCGTCGAACGTGATGTGACGAGCGTCCGTGAAGCGTTCAAGGAAGTTGTCAATCGATGACTGGAGAGTGGGGCTGGTGACAGTCGACGTGACGAAACGGACGGCTTCTCCTCCGCTCTCGATATCACTCAACTGCTGTGAGATGAGCTGATCGACGCCCTCCCATTCAGCTGATTCTCCATCCTTCAGTGGATGTTGGAGGCGATGGCTGTCGTAGAGTCCTAATGGAAGTGCCTGTCCAATGGCACAGAGTCCGCCGTGTGAAAGCGGATGTTCGGGCATGCCTTCCATCTTGAGCGGTCGACCGTCCCGGACCTTCACCAACAATCCGCAGCCAGCCGTGCACCCGGCACAAGTCGTGGCGTACGTCTGCGATCGGCCGGGGATGACGCCTTCGGGCTGTTGGACGAACGGCAGCGCGGTCTCTGTCGGTGTGCGGCCACAACCTTGCATCGTTGCTAAAGACAACGTGAACCCGGCCGCTTCGAGAAACCGACGACGGCTGATTGCAAACGGCGATCCATCCTGCGGGTTCACGCCGTTATCCGACCGGGATCCATCCCGTTCGGCCAGGCTCTTCCAGTATTTGTTGTGTGACTCGTTGTTCATGAGGGGCCGTTCAATAGTGGCACGTCGCACAGTCGGTCGATGCTTTGACCGCATGACCATTGATTCCGTCTTCCGTCGCTTCTCGATGACAGTTCACGCACCAGCCCATCGACAGCGACTCGAACTGTCGCACTCGTTCCATCGATTCGACCGGACCATGACACTTCTGACACGTCACCCCGGCAGCGACATGGGCGCGATGATCGAAGTACACGTAGTCCGGCAGGTTGTGCACACGCACCCAGGGGATCGACTTCGCATCGTCGGGAATCGGTTGCTTCGGGTCGTCCAGACCGAGCGTGTCATACAGTGCTTGCAACTCTGTTGAGATGACTGTTTCCGGCTTGCGTTTCTTCTCGTCTGCCAGCTTGATCTCCTGCTGGAGGACATCAAACGAACTCGTGACGTACTTGTGGCACTTCATGCAGACGTCGGTCGAAGGAATCCCCGCGTGTCGGCCATGCTCTGCGGCCGTGTGGCAGAACTGGCAGTCGATGCCCAACTCACCCGCGTGCAATCGATGCGAGTACGCGATCGGCTGCTGGGGTGCGTACCCCTGCTGATTGTCCGGCAAGCGCCATTCGCTCATCCCGGACGCGAGCACGATCAGACCGAAGAACAGCCCGACCAGCAGGATCACGTTGACAATCGTGCGATGCATCAGTGACCTCATTGCTCCTCAATCTCGTTTAGCCGCACATTTCAAATGTGCGGCTAAACACAGGGTGGATTTCAACATTTGATCTCCGCGTTCTTGCGTGCGTAGAACCACCAATTCACCAGCAGACAACTGACGTAGTACACGGCAAACCCATACAGGGCGTACTCCGGAGTGCCCGCTTTGATCTGTGTCGCGAAGATCTTGGGAATTAAATAGGCGCCGTAAGCGGCGATGGCAGATGTCCAACCGAGGACCGGGCCGGCTTGCTCTTTCGAGAAGATGATCGGGATCATCCGGAACGTCGATCCGTTGCCGATGCCAGTCGTCGCGAACAGCACGACAAACGTCACCAGGAAGGGGATGAAGTACTGCTCGGGCTTGTCGCTTTGCCCGGCGAGCGACACGAGGTATCCCGCCAGAATCGTCGAAGCGACCATGACCCAGGTATCCCACTGGGTGACACGAGCTCCGCCGAGTTTGTCAGACAGCCAGCCGCCGACCGGTCGAATGAAGGCACCCACCGCCGCACCGATCCAGATGTAGTGTGATGTGATCAGGCCGTTCGTCGGCGTCACGAACACATCGTCGATCAGCTTCGGGAAGGCGTTCGCATAGCCGATGAAGGAGCCGAACGTCATCACGTACAGCCACGTCATGATCCAGTTGTGCTTGTTGCTGAAGATGGCGAACTGTTTGTTGAGCGGCTCCTGAATCGTGCGAGGCGTCAGGAACTTCATGCCCAACATCGTCGCGACCACAGCCACGATCAGCACAAGGAAGATTCGCACCAACTCGGGGATGGGGAGTTGCACGAAGATCAGCATCCCCACACCGACGGCTGCCCCGAGGAATCCGATGCCCTGCAGCCAGAGGTACTTGCCAATCGCCGCCGGTGCCGGGCCACAGTCGTGTTGGGGGAGGTTGTTCATGAAGATCCAGGCCATGAGGGCCAGCACCGTCATGATGGGGACCCACACCATGGCCGCGTTCTGAATCCAGAGTTGCTTGGTCTGGCCATCGACGAGGAACTCTTGCGGATCGCCACCGATGCCGCCGAACATGCTGAAGGTGATGGCCCAGGGAATCAGGAACTGCATCACGCTCACGCCGGCGTTGCCCAAACCGGCATTCAGTCCCAAAGCCAGACCTTGCTGACGCTTGGGAAAGAAGAACGAGATGTTGGACATGCTGGAGGCGAAGGCCCCGCCGCCGACTCCCGAGAGCGCGGCCAGCACAATGAACGTGGGGAACGGTGTCGTCGGATCTTGCAGGGCAAACCCAGCCGCTGCGGCCGGGATGATCAGTAACACGGTCGTCATGAACTTGACGTTACGACCGCCGCAAATCGCGATCATGAACGAGTTGGGAATCCGGAGCGTTGCCCCCGCCAACCCGGCGACTGCTGGCAGCGTGAACAGCAAAGCCCGATAGCCCGCTTCGTCGTATGGCGCGCCGTCATTGCGAAACGTGAAGTTGAACAAATCCGGGTTGGCAAAGTGCAGCCGCTGCATGGTCTTGGCGATCATGCCCCAATACAGCCACACGGAGAATCCGCACAGCAGATTCGGAATCGACACCCACAGGTTGCGATTCGCGATCCGCTTGCCCTCGGATTCCCAGAAGGCATCGTCTTCGACGTCCCAGCGATCAGGAGTCTTGGCCATTGTTTTCTCGTTTCACTCAATACAACAGGTTGGGTCTTGCCGTCTTTTGATCAAGTTGATGCCAACTCTTCCTCCGCTTCGCTGTTGACAAGGTGGTCCAATGACAGCGGTCCGGCTCCACGCCACACGAGTAGCACGAGGCAGAAGAACACAAAAAACGTGAACTGGAAGTCAACATTGGCAACAAGCAGGCCACCATCACCGGCCCCCAACAGCGCGACGATGGCCGCGCCAAACAGAATGAGTGCATTGACCGCGGCTGCGGCTCGAGTCGCAAAGCCGATCGCGAGGCTCGCTCCGCCGACAACGTGTGCGAAGACCACAGCCCACGCGATCAGGTTCTGGCTTTCACCGAGGTCGCCACCCAGTGAGGACTCCAGTTCAGCCATGTTCATGATGAAGTAGACACCCTTCACGACCAGCGCGATCCCCAGGTAGATGCGCAACGCGTCCATGGGACGCAGGTATGCCAGACCGGGAATCAATCCCGGAATGGCGGGACGTTCCTTGTGTTCAGCCCGTCGACGAGCCATGGCCGTATCAAACTCTGCAGCAGCCTCTTTTTCGTCAGCCGTGCTGAATTTCACCAGAAAGGTGAAGAACGAAAACGCTGTGACGAGACAACCCAGAATCATCAGTGCCTGTGGGTACGAAATGCTTTCGGAACGGAACAGGAAACCGGCACACACCGCGCCCATGTTTCCTCCAGCCCCGACAATGCCTGAGACCGACCCGAGGGCCTTCTTGTTGATGAACGGAACAACCGAGTAGGTTGCTCCTTCCGACATCTGCACGAACAGGCTGAAGAGAATCATCGCAGGAATGGCCAAGGCCAGGATCCGCATCTGCGAGAACAACAGCAGTGCGATCCCTTCGACCAGCAAGGCGATGAACAACCAGCGGACACGTCCGTTGAGCCCCCCCTTCCTGACAAACATATCGCTGATGAACCCGCCCGTTGTTCGAGCAAAGATATTCATCAGGCCAAACAGACCAGCAACCAGACCGGCTGTCTTCAAGCCGAGGTCGAAGTAATCCATGTAGTAGATGGCTGCGATGTTGTTGATCGTCAGTTCGATGCCAAAGCAGGCTGCGTAGATGAAGAACAAGGCCCACACACGGATGTCCTTGGCGGCCAGCCAGAATGAGCCTTTGCCCTGTTCAACCGAAACATGATCTCCAGAGGCTCGCAGTTCTTTGAAGTTTCCGTCAGGAAGATCGGTGGTGAAGAAGAAGTAGGCGATGCCTGTCAGAAAGCACACACCACCTGCGACGACCATCGCCAACCGCCAGGAAGAGGCCGCCGCGTATCCCAAGCCGACAAATGCGGCAAAGACGAGCGGCATTACCATCTGAGTGACGCCGCCACCAAGATTTCCCCAACCAGCCGACGTCGCGTTCGCGGTTCCCACACAGTTGGGGGCGAACATCACCGAAGTGTGGTACTGCGTGATGACGAAGGATGCCCCGATCACTCCGATCCCAAGACGAAAGAGCAGGAACGATTCGTACGAATGCGCCAACCCGATTGCCATAACGGGCAACGAACCGACGAGCAGGAGTGCTGTATAACTCAACCGGGGCCCGATGCGGTCGCACAACCAGCCGATGAACAGCCGGGCGAAAATGGTGATCGCAACCGATGCAATGATCGTGTTACCGATCTGTTGTTTCGTCAGCCCCAGTTCTTCGCGCACCACGGCCATGAGCGGCGCAATGCCGAACCAGGCAAAGAAGCACAGAAAGAAGGCGAACCACGACATGTGGAACGCTCTCATTTGAGGTGTTCTCAGTGAGAACAGATCAATGCGGGTTGCTTTGTTGCGAATTTCCATGTTCGACGGAGTTTCAGTCTCTGCTCGCTGTCACTTTTGAGGATGGCCGTACCAGCGGACGACTTGCGTCTTTCGCCACAGGTAGGGGTTGGGAATCACCAACAGGTGGACGAGGCGGGTAAAGGGGAAGAAGCCAATCGTGAGGAAGGCGAGCACGATGTGCAGTTTCACCAAATGAGGCATCGCGGTGACGTAGCTGATGTCCGGATTGAGCTTGAAGATCGACCACAGATAGGGCGACAGATTCGACGCGAACCACGACGATCCCCACGGATGGAACAAGGCAATCCCGACGCCACTGACAACCTGAATCAGCAGCATCGTGAACAGAATCCAGTCGTTGAGCGACGTCACTTTGCGAATGCGCGTCGTTGTGCCGCGCCGGAGCATCAATCCAATCAGGCCGATGAGTGTCAGCAGCCCGCACGCCAGGGCAGAGACTTCGAGGACGTACAGCCGCAGTGGATGACTGTTCCATGCCAGAATGCTGCGCGGGATGAGAAACGCGATCAGATGGCCGACCGTCACCGCGAGGATGCCGTAGTGGAACGGCACCACCGTCCAGAAGTGCTGTTTGTTCTCCAAAAACTGGCTCGACAGGCTGGAGAACGAGAACGACTGCTGACGGTATCGATAGATTGTCATCAGCAGGAACGTGAACAGACTCACGTACGGCAATGCAATAAACAGAAACTGGTCAAGGACGTGAGGATTCATCAGTCGGCACTCCGCTCGGCAGAGCCGTCAAAGGAAGAGAGTTGCACGAGGTCGATCGGTGTCTCATGACTGCCGCAACCTCCGTCACCACACCCACCGCTGCCGCACCCGGACATCACATCGGCCACGGGAAACGCATGCAACAGATCGACACCTTCGGGGATGGCATGACCGTCAGGATGGTACGTTTCGGAACCATCGATGAGTGTCTCGCCGTCACCCCACACGTGTTGCAGGATCTCCGCGAGACAGGAGATGACGTGTTGATACGGGCTGTTCGTTTTCTCCACGGCTGTCCGCATTGTCGCGACAGCCGGCAGCACGCAGGCGGTGACGAATCGGGTTGCCTCGTCCTCCGGCATCGCACCGATGACGGCCAGCACATGCGTGATGTGATCGGTGAGTTCGACCGACTCCGGGAGATCGTACTTCCGCAATTCCTCCCGCATCCGCACGAGGAACATCCCGCGGGCGTACTCCTCACCAAACAGATGCCAGCCGACTTCCAGGGCACAGTTTGGATTGACGTCGAAGGTGCCCGTGAAGGCTTCTTCGAGTTCCCAGAGTTCGTGCTGCTCGACGAAGGCACCAAACTCGGACATGTGCCGGGCAGCCCCGGGCAATTCGCCCTGCAGGATGATGTACAACAACTCGGCCGCTTCGAGCGTCTGCTCGCCCGGATACGTCAGCAAGTGACTCAACGATCGAAGTGTCTTGACGCAGTTGTACGCACCAGTGGGTGGCCGGGTCTGACCAACGGGAAGGGCCGGTGCTGCTGTGTCCAGTGTTGAGGGTCCAGTGTCCAGTGCATCAAACGAATCCGGGGATGCCGGAGTCACAACACTGGCCACTGGACTCTGGCCACTGGACTCCCTCGAGGGGCCATTCGCTTCGCTACTGATCCTGCCACCCTGTGTGTCGTGATCTTTGAATTGATCATGGAGTCCAGCCATTAGAGTCCCCTCCTTGGACCGCCGACGAAGCCGAAGCCGACCTCTTCGCGGTGCTCATGTGGTTCCTTCATCATTTCAATCGCCTGCTCACGGTGCATGGGCGGGATGACGAATCGATCCTCAAACGTGCAGAGGGCGGTCAGCTTGTAGATTTCCTCCGCCTCTTCGCGTGTGCAGTTCGCTTCACGCAGCATGCGGTCGGCCGTCTCACGGTCGATATCGCCGACGGTTTCCGCACGGCGATGCCAGCGGACAGCCTTCTGCTTTGCGAGGGCGTATCGGACGGGACCCTCGTGACCGGCCCCGAACAGGTTGGCCAGGAACTTCATCGGGACACGCGAGTCGTCGATGTCATGGAACAGGTTGTCGCTGTTGTGCGTGATCGTGTCCTCGGGCTTACTCGCCTGCACGGGTGACATGGGCGGCACGTAGAACAGCATCGGCAGCGTGCGGTACTCGATGTGCGGGGGCAGGGCGATCTTCCACTTCATAACAAACTGGTAGACGGGCGAGTCCTGAGCCGCCTCGATCACGCCGTCCGAGATGCCGTTTTTCTTCGCCTCAGCGATCACTTCGGGATCGAAGGGATCGAGAATCATCGACCGCTGTCCCTCAACCAACTCGTCGTCCGGCAGCTTGGCGACCTCTTCCATCTTCTCGGCGTCGTAGAGCAGCACGCCCAAATACCGGATGCGACCGACGCAGGAGTGGAAGCAGGCAGGAGCCTGTCCCGTCTCCAATCGGGGGAAGCAGAGGATGCACTTCTCGCTCTTGCCGGTGAACCAGTTGAAGTATGTCTTCTTATACGGGCACGCTGACACGCACGATCGCCACGCACGGCACTTCTTCTGGTCGATCAACACGATGCCGTCTTCGCCCCGCTTGTACAGCGCTCCCGACGGACAGGACGCCACGCAACACGGATTCAAACAGTGATTACAGATTCTCGGCAGATAGAAGAACACCAGCCGTTCGACCGAACTGAGTTGCAGTCGTTGTTGCTCGGTCAGCCCCTCCAGGTTGGGATCGTTCTCCGCGTAGATCGGTGAGCCGCCCAGGTCGTCATCCCAGTTGGGGCCGGACTGCACGTCGATTTTCTCGCCGTCGATCATCGAGATCGGTTCAGCGGTCGGTTGATCCGAGCCTTCGGGAGCGTTAAACAGGTTCTGGTAGTCGTAGGTCCAGGGCTCGTAGTAATCATCCATGCTGGGCATGTTGGGATGATGGAAGATGTTGGGGACGACCTTCGTTTTGCTGGTCGACTTGATGTGGAGTTTGCCGTCGCCGTTGGTCTCGAAGCCCCCCTGATACTTCTCTTGATCTTCCCACTTCGTCGGATAACCGGTGCCCGGCTTGGTTTCGACGTTGTTCCACCACATGTATTCGGCCCCTTTGCGGTCGGTCCACACGTTCTTGCAGGCGACACTGCACGTGTGACAACCGATGCACTTGTCGAGGTGAAACACCATCGAAACTTGAGATCGAACTTGCATGATGTGGTTTAGGGTTGATGGTTTAGGGTTGATGGATTCGCTTTAGGTCATCATGACGAGTGTGATCGCAGTCACCGCCGCGATGGCTGCAATCCCTATCATGACCAGCCATGCTGGTTGTCTCAGTTGCTGACGGTAGAAAATGGGAATCACAATGATTCCGATCAGGGACATCACAAGCAGTGTGATCGCGCTGCCTGTTGCCGTGCCGATCAGGAGAACGAGTACTCCAATCGCGGTCACAATGCCGTCCCTGTGTGATTGATTTTCAGTTTGTGTGTTCATTGCTCGATCTTTCGGGAACGGGTCAGGATTCGTCCGATCAATCAGTCAGTACACTGGTTCTCCTGGCAGTTTCCTCACCAACAGGTGCGTATCTCGGTTACAGCCGACTGGCCCCCAGTAGTTGAAGTGGTACGAGAACTGGCCGTAGCCGCCGATCATGAAGTTGGGCTTCAGCCGAGTCCGTGTGAGGCTGTTATGTCCACCAGCCCGTCGTTTCTTGCGAAGCGGCGAGAGCGGGATGCCATGCGTTCGTTCCGGGGCGTGATACTGCATGCAGATGCCCGGCGGGATGCGGGCACTCACGACCGCACACGTCACCACCACGCCGTGATCGTTGAAGACCTCGACCCAGTCGTTGTCGGCGATGCCGATACTCTCGGCTTCCTTGTCGTTCATCCACAGCGGATAGACGCCTCGCGAAAGCGTTGTCATTCGCTGGTTGTCGCCGTAGGTCGAGTGGATGTGCCACTTGCCGTGCGGCGTCAGGTAGTTGAGCATCAACGTCGGACCAACTTCAGGTCCCGTCTCGCTGAACTGTAAGTCGGAGTACTGCGTTGGCATCGGTTTCGGTTTGTACGTCGGCAGGTGCTCGCCGAAGTCGATGTAGACCGGATGGTCCAGATAGAACGACTGCCGACCCGTCAACGTTCGCCAGGGCACGAGGGCCTCGACGTTGTACGTGAACGGTGCGTAGGTGCGACCGTCCTCGATGAGCCCTGACCACATCGGACTGTTGATGAACCGTCGCGGCTGACTCTGAATGTCCTTGTAAGAAGTACGGAAGCCGCGGTTCTTCTCCGCCAGTTGAGCCAGCGGCATCCCGGTCTTCTGCTCCATGTCCTGATAGGAACGGTAGGCGAGTTCGCCGTTTGTCACCGTGGCGAAGTGCAGGATCGCATCGCACACGTCGACATCCCGATCGAGTGATGGATAGGTATTTCCGTCCCAAGTCTCGGTGCGATGCGTCTGGAGGTACTCGTCGTATTCGTCCGTGATCGAGTACTTCGTGCCGTGCGCTCCGAGTCCGTTCTCGCGAACGAGTGGGCCATACGAGATGTACTGGTTGTAGACGTTCTTGTAGTCCCGCTTGACGATCTTGAAGTTGGGCATCGTCTTGCCGGGGATCGCCTCTTGCTCGCCACGAATCCATTGCTCCATGCCCGGCTGAGCAACCTCTGCCGCTGAGTCGTGAGCCAATGGGGCTGCGACGACGTCTTCGACCGGCTCGGGGAAGTGCGGCTCGGCGACGTCAGAGAACTTCTTCGCGATGTCCTTGAAGATGGCCCAGTCGCTCTTCGACTCCCAGCACGGCGGCACCGCCTTCGACAGCGGATGAATGAAGCTGTGCATGTCGGTCGAGTTGAGGTCGGCCTTCTCGTACCACGTCGCCGCCGGCAGGACGATGTCCGAGTACAGAGCCGACGTGTCCATGCGGAAGTTGAGATCGACGACGAGATCCATCTTTCCCTGCGGAGCATGTTCGTGCCAGGCGACCTCCTTGGCACAACCTTCGGCGAGGTCTTCGCCGACCGCGTTGTCGTGTGTCCCGAGATAGTGCCGCAAGAAGTACTCGTGACCCTTCGCACTGGCCATGAGCGCGTTGCCCCGCCAGATGAACCAGACGCGGGGCCAGTTCTCCTCAGCATCCGGGTCCTCGACGGAGAACTGCATCTCTTTGCTCTTCAGCCGTTCGACGATCCAGGCGATGATCTCCTCAGTCGTCTCTTTTCCGGCCTCACGCGCCTGTTTGACGACTTCGATCGGGTTCTCAGGGAACTGCGGATAAAACGGCAGCCAACCCTGACGCACGGCCCGGACCTGCATGTCCATCGTGTGCCCCTGAGCCGTACTCGACTCCGACGGATTCTGCGGCACGGTGTGATAGTCCGTGAAATCCTTCTCGTACCGCCACTGGTCCGTGTGGACGTAGTGCCAACTCGGCGTGTTCTGCAGGCGGGAAGGAGGGAACCAGTCCTTCGCCAGCGCAATCGACGACCACGACTCTGCCGGTGCGAGCTTCTCCTGTCCGACGTAGTGCGCCAGTCCACCACCATTGACTCCGACACAACCGCAGAACATCAACGCGTGAATGCCGGCCCGGTACATCAGGTTGGCGTGATACCAGTGGTTGATGCCGGCCCCGATGAGAATGGTGCACTTGCCACCGGTGTGCTCGGCTGTTGTGGCCCACTCACGGGCGAAGCGAATCAGCACCTCACGGTCGATGCCGGTGTACTTCTCACTCCAGGCAGGTGTGTACGGTGCGTGCTCGTCGTCGTAGTCGGCCGGATACTCTCCGGTCAGGCCACGGTTCACCCCGTACTGAGCCATCAACAGGTCGTAGACCGTGGTGACGACGACTTCCCCGCCATCCGCCGTCGCAATGGTGCGAACGGGCACTCCGCGTAGGGACGTCTTGCCCGCACCGAAGTCGTCCAACTCGACATCCACGACGCCATCGGACGTGTCGAGGAAACTGAGGACTGGCTGAATTTCGCTGCCGTCCAGGCCGTCATTAAGTTGCAGGTTCCACTTCCCCTTCTCTTCACCCCAGCGGAAGCCCGAACTGCCCATTGGCATCTTCGGGCCGTTCGACGCTTCGTC
Source organism: Planctomycetaceae bacterium (assembly GCA_029259815.1). Lineage (GTDB taxonomy): Bacteria > Planctomycetota > Planctomycetia > Planctomycetales > Planctomycetaceae > JAHBXU01. The sequence continues at coordinate 52,427 of JAJDEJ010000210.1, forward strand.
CCACATCAGGAACTTCCACTCGCCATGCTCTTCGCCAGCGTACTTCTCCAGCCGACCGGCTCTTAGCAGTTGACCCGCCTTGGCGATGCCGTCTTCCCCTTCGACAATCTCCACGAGATACGGTGAGTCGGTGTACTTCCTGGTGTAATCCATGAAGTACGGCGTTTGCTTTTGGTGATGGAACTCGGTCAACAGCACATGATTGACCGCCATCCACCACGCACCGTCCTGCCCCGTATTGACGGCGACCCACTCATCGGCATACTTGGCGACCATGTTGAAGTCGGGTGAGAAGACCCACAGCTTTGTGCCGTTGTGCCGTCCCTCAGCCAGGAAGTGGCAGTCCGGGGTCCGCGTCATGCCGATGTTGGCCCCCATCGAGACCAGCATCTTCGCGTGGTACCAGTCGGCACTCTCGGCGACGTCGGTCTGCTCGCCCCATGTCTCCGGCGATGCGGGCGGCAGGTCGCAGTACCAGTCGTAGAACGACAACGAGATGCCGCCTATCAGCTGCATCAGCCGCGCACCAGAGGCGTAGCTGATCATGGACATCGCAGGAATTGGCGAGAAGCCGGCAATCCGATCGGGGCCATGCTTCTTGATCGTCTGGACCATCGAGGCGGCGATGATCTCCAGTGCGGTCGCCCAGTCCGTCCGTCTCAATCCACCCTTGCCACGGGCGCGTTGCCAGCGCTGCCGGGCTTCAGGGTTCTCGACGAGACTCTTCCAGGCGTCGACCGGGTCAGCATGGTCAGCCCGTGCCTGCTTCCACAAGTCGAGCAGGGCTCCTCGAATGTACGGGTACTTCACTCGCAACGGGCTATAGAGATACCAACTGTAGGAGATCCCCCGCTGACATCCGCGCGGCTCGTAGGGTGGGATGCCCGCTTCGAGGTTCGGATAGTCGAGCCCCTGCATCTCCCAAGTGACGATGCCATCCTTGACGTGAATGTTCCAAGTACATCCACCCGTGCAGTTCACCCCGTGCGTGCTGCGGACGACTTTGTCATGAGTCCAGCGGTTGCGATAGAACTCCTCCCACTCCCGCCCCTCGGGGTTCACTTCATCTCGAATCCAGGCGATTGCGTCACGGATGCTCATGAATGACCTCGTGGCGAGTTCGACTCGCCGGTTGCGGCTGCCAAAGTGGATGGAGTACTCGCCGGTGTAGACTTGTGCCCAAGATGTACGGCTGACACGCCTGCTTCCAGAAGCGGTCGCCGGACCCCGTAAAACCGGCCCTTCCAGAGCGCGTCAAACAGGAACACAATCGCCCCCGCGACTGCCAGCCCCATCATCAGGAAAGCGATGCGATTCACAGAGGCATCCGCCTCGGTTTGACTGGCGGAGGCCTCGAAGTACGCCGCCAATGCGTGGATCTCCTCCGCTTCGAGTGGATGATTCTTGAAGACCGGCTGCATGGTCTCCGTCGCCGGTGCCATCAACCACGCACTGAGCGCCTTACGCCCCTTAAGCCGCTCATACACGCGGGTGAGATCGGGGCCGAGACGCCCGCCTCCCAACGCCGCGAGGTCATGCATGCTGTGACACGCATTGCAAGCAGTGCCGCCCTTTTTGAGCTTCTGCCGACCGAGGAAAATCTCACGTCCGTGGATGCGATCCTGTTCCGTGAACGGCTTGTTCGAAATCTGAACACCTTGGAATTGCGACTTCTCCAGCTTCGACTCTGCCTCAATCAGCTTGATGATCTGCTCGGCCCGATAGCGAGTCATCCCCGGAGCAATCGGCATGACAACGCCGCGTGACTCCTCCACCAGCTTGGCGGCATAGGCATCGCCACTATCGACGACCGCCTTGGGATTTTGCATGAAGCCAATCAACCACTCAGCATCTCGACGTTTGCCAACGTCTTTGAGGTCGGGCCCGGTCAGACGACCGCCACCAATGGTGTGACAGTTCATGCAGTTTTGGCGGTAATAGTCCGGTGTGTCCTGCGACCAGCCAACCGCCGGCACAAATGTCGCGAGCATCAACCCCAACAGGAGTCTGGACCATCGACCAACGGCAGATCGTCCTCGCAATGGACAGTAGTCCGTCCTCGGTCGTGCATGAACACCCGTCCACCCATTGCTCTCCATGACGTCCACCAATCATCACTGAGCGGAAATGTTTCCAACCAGCCTTTCGGCACCAGCAAAAGAGCAGACAATAAGTGGACACCTGTGTCCTCTTATCATCTTGACGGCAGGCTAATGCCTCTATTTGTGGATGTCAAGGTCCCTATATCCTGATTTAGGGAATCTCACCATTCGGAACTCAGATTCCCAGAATTTGCAACAACGCCCGTCACGATGCGACGCATTCACATCATTGGTGGGAAGAATCGTGGCAGGGCGCAGCTCGTGGGCGAACTCTTCGCCGAGTTCCGTCGACGTGGATTGCAGCAGGTGGGCACGATCAAGCGCACATGATCAGCACGAACTGGCGACATCTGGCGAGTGCCACAGGCACCTTGGTGTCTGTGGCACAAGTGTCACCGTTATTAAGACGCTGCCCGGTTGGCCGCGACCATCACCAGGAGTGACGTCGGCTCGAATCGTCTGCCAAGTGGCTGGAATGGCTCCAGGCATCCGAGGAGCGTATCCACCCCGAGTGCATCCGCCCAGCGAAACAAGCCGTGATACTCTGACGTCATGCACAGCCCGTCGTTCACGATCTGGTCAATGATGTCTGGGATCTCCACGACTCTTTCCTCGAGGACACGCGTCGCTTCCAGGAACATTGGCAGGAAGAGGCGTCGGCTCACTTCGTCGGTCGTCATGTGATGAGACTTGCGACTCCGTTGGGAGATGATGTCACGGACGGCGGGGGCGATGCGGATGTCACCGGGATAGCCGTCGGTTGAGTAGAATCCCCCACCAGACTTAGAACCACGGCGGCCCGACTTGTACATCGCAATGAGCAGTTCGGACGGAATGAATCGGTCCGGGAAGGCACGTAGCAACGTCGCACCAACCGCCAGCGAGACGTCAATTCCAAACTCGTCCAGGTGCCGAAGTGGTCCGCACGGCATGCCGAAATCGTGTGCGGCCTGATCCAGGACTTGAACATCGACGCCTTCCAGCAGGAGTTCCATCGACTCGGTGAGATAGGGGGACAGGATGCGGTTGAGCACAAAGCCCGGACCATCGCGAACGACGACCGGTGACTTGCCAAGCGCCACGGCGAAGGCGGTCGCTTGCTCTTTCGTCTCGGTGCTTGTCGTGGCGGCTGCAATCACTTCAACGAGGGCCCTCTCCGCCACAGGATGACAGAAATGCAATCCACAGAAGCGACCCGGAGTGGGGAGTGCTTCCGCCAACTCGGAGATGGGGATACTCGATGTATTCGATGCGACAACCGTGTGGCGGCTCAGGTGCCGCCCAATCCGTGACAGGACCTCTCTCTTGAGAGCGAGGTTTTCGGGAACTGCTTCGATCACGAGATCGGCGGCAGCGAGGTCTGCGTCTGAGGTCACGACTCGAATGACGGCAGAGGATGAAGATTTCGCGAAGTGGGGACCACGGATCAGTCCCGATGTCGGCGAAGTCAGAATCTCACGCACCGCATCGGTCGCTGCTTGCGGGTAGGCGTCGGCAATCTGGACATGATGTCCACTGCGGACACTACAGGCGGCAATCGCGCGACCCATCACGCCCGCACCGATGATGCTCACAGTGCGAATGCGGGCGTCCGGCGGCTGAGACACCACGTCGGAGGTGCAAGGGGGTGACGAACTCGTCGGCAATTCCGTCATCGAATGCCCGGGTTGGGGACAAAAACGAATGAGTCATCGTAGCGATCGTTCAGGCAGCCCAGCGGACTTGGACAGTCGCAGATGAAGACTCATCGTACCGCGAGACTACCAAGGCGGCATTTTGTCCGCCGAAGGCCACGTTGTTGCTGAGAAGGTGACGACAAGAAACCTCGCGAGGCTGCTTGGGAACGTAGTCGAGATCGCATTCCGGGTCGGGAGACTCATAATTCATCGTCGGCGGAATGACACCCGATTTCAGGCTCAGCAGACACACAGCCAACTCGATCGCGCCACAAGCGGTCGTGGCGTGTCCGAGCATGCTCTTGGTGCTGGAGACCGGAATCCGATAGGCCTGCGGGCCGAACGCTTGCTTGATCGCCAGAGTCTCAACGCGATCATTCAGCGGCGTTCCCGTGCCGTGTGCATTGATGTAACTGATTTGCTCAGGCACAAGGTCCGCATTCTGTAAGGCACGGCGCATGGCGGTGGCTGCTCCGCGACCTTCCGGATGAGTGTCGGTGATCCGGTAGGCATCCTGGGCCGAACCGTAACCGGTGATCTCCCCGAGGATCTCCGCTCCACGGAGTCGGGCATGCTCAAGTTCTTCGACAATGAAGACCGCAGCCCCTTCGCCAATCACGAAGCCGTCACGATCTGCATCGAAAGGACGGACCGCTCCCTGGGGGTCGTCGTTGCGTGTGCTCAATGCTGATAGCCGCTGAAAGCCGGTCACACCGAAGGGGTTGATCGTGCTATGAGCCCCCCCACACAGCATCACATCGGCCTCATCGAATTGGATCATTCGCGACGCCTCGCCGATGGCTTGTGTGCTGGAGACACAGGCCGAGACACAATTGGCGACCGGTCCGCCAGCATGAAGCATTCGAGCAAGGTGCATCGCAGGCATGTCTGGCTCGTACTCGCGCTCTGTGTCCGGGTCGAAGATTCTGAGCGCATGTTCAAGAAACGGTCTCTCCGAACTCTGAGTGTCGTGGACAGCCTGAGTGAACGCGGTGAAGTCCTCGAACGGTTCACCACAACCGAGATAGACACCGAATCGCGACGATTCGATCCTGGCATCAGCGAGGCCGGCCTGCTGTGCCGCTTGCAACCCAGCACCGATGGCAAAGGTGGTCTGACGAGGACAGTTGCGCCACTGGGCGGGGTTCTCACCGACTGCACTGAGATCCCAGTCATGAACCTCGGCTGCGATCTGCACGGGGTAATGGCTGGCATCGAACACAGTCAGCCGTCCGACCCCGATGCGTCCCGCATACAGGCCGCTGGCGAAGTCATCTGGAGTGGTGCCAATGGGGGTGACGCATCCAATTCCGGTCACCACAGCTCGACGTTTCATCCGTTGCCTCGACTTTGTGTCTTCAGTCTCGGAATGCACCCACGGCGATACAACTGCCGAGTCCGCGTCCCAGCATACTCAGGCTCAGGAAGCTGTCCCCGGCCGTGACTTCGCCATCATTCCCGGAGCAGATCGGGCCGTCCGAATTCAAAACGCCAAAGGGATCTGCGGGAAAGAGTCGACCATTCTGCAGTGCCAGAAGGCTGGCAATCATCTCCATCGCTCCTGCCCCCGCTCCCGCGTTGCCCAGACGGCTCTTCGTGGCAACAACCGGTCTCTGTACGTCAGCGGGACCAAAGACATCACGAATGGCTTGCGACTCCGCCCTGCTCATAGTGACCGACCCCAGACCGTGAGCATGGATGTGCCCAACTCCCGAAGGAAACAGACAGGCTCGTCGCAGCGACTGTCGCATCGCGCTGGCCAGAGCTTGACCGCAAGCCGAGACACCATCGTGGCCGATGAACGACGCGGATGCGGAGCCGAGTACCTCGCCATAGATGTGGGCTCCACGGTCTTGGGCGGCATGCAAGTCCTCCAGGATCACAGCGCCTGCTCCCTCACCCGGGAATGGCTTATGATCAGTCGCATCGAGTGATTTGTTGTCACTGAAGGCGGAATCGTCACATACCTCATTTTCCAAACGAGCGTGCATGAGGTTGATGCTGTTCAGAGTCGTCCCGGTCGCTCCCACGAGCATGGCATCAGCATCACCACTCTTGATGTTGCGGCACGCCTCCGCGATTGCGAGCGCAAACGAGACATCACGTTGTGTAATCGTGTTGTTCGGTCCGCGCAGATCATTGATGATCGCCAAGTGACATGTCGGCATATTCGGCAAGCACTTCAACAGCCAGAGAGGGGCCATTTCAGAGAGACCATCGGTTCCCCAACGGTCCATTTCAAATTCGCCCTGAGCATCGGAACAGGCACCCACCGCTGACTGAAAATCTTCCGGCATGACAGACACGTTCCCCGCACCGAAGCACACCCCCACTCGCTCCGCATCGTAGTATTCCAGCAGCTGACTACTGAGTAACGCTTGTTGCCCAGCAGCGACCCCCATCTGCGTCTCACGGTTCATCACCTTGAGCGACTTCCGTATTTTCTTGCGGGTGGTCGCCGGCAGGTCGTCAAAATCGTCGATCCGCCCATTGAAATCAGCGACACCCGGAGCGCAGACTGCTTCACCACTGCCCGAGCCTTCGACTGCCTCCGAAGGTTCATTCAATTTGTTCCAGAATTGAGCCGCTGTTCGGCCAAACGGACTGATGATTCCCATGCCGGTGATAACAATTTGCCGGTCATGTTCGACTCGATCATTGTGGGTCAAGGACATTCAATCGCTCTCCAAACAACTCTTCACTTTCAGGCGACAGTGGTCGACTTGTGAGCCTGAAATGAGAGAAGGGAGTGAGAACAGAGAGACATTTGGACATGAAGGTCCGGGTTGATAGTCGATTCGTCGAAAAGTGTCGAGATCACTTGCAAATTCCCGCTGCAAGGGTCGTTCTCCCTACGAGAAGAAAAGCACTCAAACACCGAAAAGCGACGCCGAACCCTGGAAGCTTCGACGCCACATTTCGGCAGAATCTGCGAGTGTGTGTGGAGTGAAATGACCTGATGTGTGCCGGTTGCTCACCATAATCGACGACATCAGACAGAGGGGTCGCCGTCACTCAAAGCCTGTTTGCGATTGCAACACGCTTCCCAATTCCGACAAGACAGCCGGGCGGCCTACGCCACAATTTCCTGGACGATCTCTCCATGGATATTTGTCAGCCGGAAGTCGCGGCCGCCGTAGCGGTAGGTCAATTTTGTATGGTCGAGGCCAAGCAGGTGCAGCATCGTGGCGTGGAGATCATGAAGATGCACATTGCCTTCGACTGCTTTGTAGCCAAGCTCGTCGGTCATGCCATGCGTCAGGCCGCTGCGCACGCCGCCGCCGGCCAACCACGCGGTGAACCCTTCAGCATTGTGGTCGCGGCCGATGGTTTCCTTGCCTTCGAGCACCTGCGTCTCCGGCGTGCGGCCAAACTCGCCCGTCCACAACACCAACGTCTCGTCGAGCAGGCCACGCTGCTTCAGGTCAGCCAGCAAGGCAGCGATCGGTTTGTCGATGCTCTCCGCCTTGTCCTTGAACTTGTCCAGGTTGCTGTGATGGTCCCAGCCGGTGGACGTGGCTTCGACAAACCGCACACCTGATTCGACAAGTCGCCGTGCCAGGAGACATTGCCGACCAAAGTCGTCCGTGCGTTCCTGGTCGATGCCGTAAGATGCGAGCGTCTCCTGCGACTCGGTGCTGAGGTCCAACACTTGGGGGACGGCGGACTGCATCCGGTCGCTGAGTTCCAACGAATTGATGACGCCACGGACCTCTTCAGTCTGATTGAGTAGCGGCTTGTTCATGAGTTGTGATAACTTCAGCGATTCGCGGGCGGCATCAGCCCCGAGGCCATGTTGAGGCGTAAGGTTGCCGATGGTGGCGTCCTTCACTGGTTGACCTTCCCAGCCCAAGCGTGTCGCTTGATACGTGCTCGGCAGGAACGCACTGCCGTAATTGGCCGGTCCACCGAAGGTCCGTGTCGGCTTGATGGTGAAGAACCCGGGCAAATCCTGATTCTCAGTTCCCAGTCCGTAGAGCACCCACGAACCGAGCGAAGGGCGCACGAACTGGAACTCACCCGTATGCATCATCGGCACGGCAATGGGATGAGCCCGGCTGGGAGCCGACACGGCGTTGAGCAGACACAAATCGTCAGTCTGTTTGGCGAGATGTGGGAACGCATCAGAGACCCACATGCCGCTCTCGCCATGTTGTGCGAACTCTGTCAACGGAGCGAGCAGCTTGCCTTTCTTCAAACCCTCCTTGCCGCCGCCAGCCTTCAAAGCAGGCTTGTGATCGAAGGACTCAAACTGAGACGGTCCTCCCGCCATGAACAGAAAGATCACACGCTTGGCTTTGGCTGGGTAATGTGCCACCTGCGGTGATAACAGTCCGGCAGATGCCCCGCCCGGAGCCAATCCGGTCAGTGTGAGAGACCCGAGACCGCAAGACGCAGCCTGCAGCCATCCGCGACGTGAAATGGTCGGTTCTGATGAGTGATTTGTCATGGAGAGTTCTCCTCCAGAATGTGTATCGTTCCTACTGGTGCGTCAACGAACGTCTTGGGTTCCTTGGATGTCAGTCACCAAGGTCCACCAGATATCGAAACTCGGCAGTGGTGAAGAGCGTCAGGAACCATGCTGACCAGGCGTTAACGATCCTCGGATCTTCGTCGCTCGTTTCCGCCTCTTTTACTTCAGGCACTTCGGCCTGCTGCACTTGTTGAATGAGTTGCAACGCTGCCTCACTCTCAGCGTCTGATGGCAATCGTCCCAACGCCCACTGCATCGCCAAAGCCACTCGCCCGGCGTCATCACTCACATCCTCCGAGGCGAGCAGACGTTCTGCAGCATGCCGGGACTGTTCAGCGACAAACTCCGAGTTCCGCAAGTACAGCGCCTGCGACGGCACGTTTGTGACGACACGCTGACCGGTGACGAGACTCGGCGAGGGGAAGTCGAACAGGTCGAACAGTTCAGGCACGTAGTCACGAACAACCGGCAGATAGACACTGCGGTGCTGACTCGGCGGCTGGATCTTTTCGGTCGGAATCCCGCGCACCAATTTGTCACCCAGTGCTGTCACCGTCGACCCGGTCGGACGCTGCAGTTCGAGCTGCCCGCTGACTGTTAGCGTCGCATCACGAATGGCTTCGGCCTCGAGTCGTCGTGGAGTCGCACGCCACAGCAAGCGGTTATCGGGATCGACGGCCATGTTCTTCTCGTCGATGCGACTGCTCAATTGGTAGGCCCGGCTGAGCACGATCGCCCGTACCATCCGTTTGACCGACCAGCCCTCCTCGATGAATCGCAGGGCCAGCGTGTCGAGCAGTTGTGGGTGCGTCGGCGATTTGCCGAGCATGCCAAAGTTGTCGACCGTCGGCACGATGCCTCGACCGAACAGATGATGCCAGATGCGGTTGACCATCACCCGTGCTGTGAGCGGGTTGTCCGGATTGGCGATCCAATTTGCCAACTCCAACCGACCACTGTGAGTCGGATCAACTGATGCGGCATCCGGCACATGCACCGCACTCAGGAATCCACGAGGTACGACCTCGCCTCGATTGCGGAAGTCGCCACGAATGGCGAGCTTGGTGTCCGCCGGTTGTTCACGGTCACGGACAGTCATTGCATACTGTGGACGAGGCGGACGGCTCTCCTTCAGTTCTGCCACGCTGGTTTCCAACTTTGTCACTTCGTCCTTCAAAGTGGTGACAAGTGTGGTGGCCTCTGTCAGTTTGGCGACAGCTTGATCGAGTGCGGTCGCTGCATCGGCATCGGACGTGTCGGTTGTGGTCGTGTCGTTCTCAGACACCTCGCCTTCCGCCGCTGTCGCTTCCAACCGTGAGGTAATCGCCGCCAGCAGTTCCTTGGCCTCCGTCTTCGCCGTCATGGCCAGTTTTTCGGCCTCTTCAGCTTTGGTGACTTCCTCTTTCTTAGACGCGAGAGACTGCTCCGTCTCAGTAATCTGCTTCTCGTGTGCCTCGGCTGCATCGTGCATCGCCTGAGCATCTTCGCCGATCGGCAGTAGCTCGGTTGGCGTGTTGCTGTACTTCTGTTTGATCGTTCCGTACCGCGGTTCGGTACTCAGGAAGATGCCGGCCAGTGCGTAGTAATCCGTTTGCGGAATCGGATCGAACTTGTGGTCGTGACATCGTGCACATGAGACGGTCATGGCCTGTGTCGACTTGAAGACGACATCGATCTGGTCGTCTGCAATGTCAATCTGGAACTCTGTGCCGGATGAGTTATGACGCTTCGGCCCAAACGCCAGCAGGCTCGGAGCGATGTTCCGCGCTTCGATCACCTCGGGCGACTCGCCCTCTTCGTTGGGTAACAAGTCGCCTGCGATTTGCTCGCGCAGAAAGTCGTCGAAGGGCTTGTCGGCATTCAGCGAGTCGATCACATAGTCGCGATAGGGCCATGCATGCGGGTAGGTGAAGTTGAACTCCATCCCACTCGATTCGGCGTACCTGACCACGTCCAACCAGTGACGTCCCCAACGTTCACCGAACTGCGGGGAATCGAGCAAGTGATCCACGAGCTTCTCGAATGCATCAGGAGACTCGTCTGAGACGAACGCATTCACTTGCTCCGGCGACGGAGGCAGTCCGATGAGATCAAAGTAGACACGGCGGACCAGCGTCAGGCGGTTCGCATCAGAGACGGGTGCCAGTCCGGCCTCTTCGAGGCGTGCGAGCACGAAGTTGTCGATCAGCGGATCGCGCGCCCAGTCGGTATCCGTCACAGTGGGAGGTTCGACAGGCAGCGGCGGTTGAAAGGCCCAATGTCCCTCAGCTTCGCTGAGACGTTGCTCCTTCGCAGTTGGACCTGTGTCCTCACGCGAGTCGGGTGCCCCCAAACGAATCCATTCTTCAAAGGCCGCGATGACTTCCTCTGACAGCTTCTCTTCCGGCGGCATTCCCGAGACGCCTTCTTCGTGTCGCAGCATCCGCAGCAGCTCACTCTTATCAGCATGGTGCGCCTCGAACATCGCACCGGAATCGCCGCCGCGTAACATCCCTGCAGGCGAATCCAATTCCAGACCACCTTCAATCGTCTCACTGTCCTTGGAATGGCATTCGTAGCATTGATTGACCAGCACAGGCAGAATTTGTCTCTCGAACAGCGTCGTCCCGTCGGATTCTGCCGCGGTCTCGTTCAGTTCCTTTGCTTCTGGTTCATCAGCGAGAACGAAGTCACCAGCGTGAACAATGAGAAGCAGCGCAGACAAACCGTACAGTGAAGTTCGCTTCATGACCGGCCTCAGTGCATGTCATGTGGTGGGAGAGTTGCTGGCGACCGACATGCTGGTCGTCAACAGAGGAAGGACGTCGCAGTGGACGCGCGTATCAATGGAATCGGTATCGTTGCCCCAATTCATGCGGGGATATTCGGATATTGATATCCATAATACGGTTTGGTAGCATCAATGTCAAATTGAACGTCAGAGCAGGTCGGTCAAAACGGCGCGCACCTCTTCGGTGCTGAAGTACCGAGACTTGGAGAGACCGCCGGATGGCAAGTTGTTGGATATGACTTTCCGTGACTTCCGCCTGAGAGGACGTCCTGGTCGCGTGGATTAAGAAGTGTTGGCAGAGTGGAGAGTTGGTTGACTCATCCTCCAAAGATGTTTGACTTTGATGAAATAGGAACAGATTCGATGATTGGCTGGATCCCCCGATTCTCTCTGATGACATTGTGCCTGCTGACACTGACGGCATCTTTCATCACTTTCTCTCCCAATGCTCGGGCAGAGACTCCGTTGGAATACAACCGAGACATCCGACCGATCCTGGCTGAGCACTGCTTCGCCTGTCACGGTCCGGATAGTGCCTCACGCAAGGCAGACCTGCGTCTCGATCAACGCGAGGCCGCCATCGACTTTGGAGCTCTTGCTCCAGGAGATGCCGAGGAAAGCGAGATGATCGCCCGCATCCTCTCGGATGATCCCGACATGCTGATGCCGCCGCCGGAAACAAAGAAGTCTCTGACGGCTGAGGAGAAAGCGATCCTCAAAGGCTGGGTCGCAGCCGGTGCGGAGTATCAGCCACACTGGTCGCTCATCACGCCGCAGCGTCCTGAGCTTCCCAAGGTACAGAACGAAGCCTGGGTGAAGAACCCGATTGACAACTTCGTGCTGGCCAAGTTGGAAGCGGCTGGGCTTTCTCCGGCACCGGAAGCCGATCCCCGCTCGCTCTTCCGCAGGGTGCACCTGGACATCACCGGTCTGCCACCGAATCCCGATGATGTGGCGGCCTTCGTGGACGACTACCAACAACGATCTGACGACGCCCTTGCGGATTGGATTGATCGGCTCATGGACTCGCCCGCCTGGGGTGAGCATCGGGCCCGCTACTGGCTGGATGCTGCCCGATATGCCGACACGCATGGCATGCACTTCGACAACTATCGTGAGATGTGGCCCTACCGTGACTGGGTGATTCGGTCCTTCAACACCAACCAGCCGTTCGATCAGTTCCTCGTTGAGCAGATCGCCGGGGACCTGCTACCCGATCCAACCGATGACCAACTCATCGCGACCGGTTTCCAGCGCTGCAATATCACCACCAACGAAGGGGGCACGATCGATGAGGAGAACCTGGCTCTCTACGCCACTGACCGAGTACAGACCTTCGGCTGGGTGTTCCTGGGGATGACAACCAACTGTGCACAGTGTCACGACCACAAGTTTGATCCGTTCACGATGAACGATTTCTATTCGCTGGCCGCGTTCTTCCGCAACACGACTCAGCTCGCCAAGGATGGCAACGTGAAGGACGGACGCGGGCCTGTGATGGTCGTGCCATCCGAGCAGGACCGTCCTCGATGGGACGCTTTGGCTGACGAGATTGCTCGCGCGACGACCCTTCGTGATCAGCGAAAGGAGACGGGGCGGGATGACTTCGAGCAGTGGCTGGCCATGACCAAACCCGAGTCGTTGGAGTCCGGTATCCCCAGTGAAGGATTGTTGGTCCATCTGCCACTGACGGAGGGTGCAGGCAACTCCCCAACGAACATTTGTGATCCATCCACACCCGTCGAAGCAACATCAGACATCTCCTGGATCGCTGACGGCAAGCTTGGACCAGCACCTGTCATCGAAGTGGACGCCACCTATGTCCTGGGACAGCTCGGAGATTTTGAGAAGGATCAGGGCTTCAGTTATGGTGCCTGGATTCGTCTGGGAGAAGACGACTCTGGCGGAATCATCGCCAGGATCGATGCCGAAAATGGCTATCGCGGCTGGGACCTGTGGCAGCAGGGGAAAGCGCTTGAAGTTGACATTGTTGATTCGCTGTCGGTGAATGCGATTAAAGTCGTGACGAAGAATTCTGTCCTGAGAACCGGGCATTGGCAGCACGTCTTTGCCACGTACGATGGGTCGGGGAAGGCGTCAGGCGTCACGATCTTTGTCGACGGTCAAGAGGTGCCGGTCAAGATCGAGGCGGACACACTCAAACCGGAAGCGTCGATTCGCACAGAAACTCCTCTCAGACTCGGGCAACGGAGCAACGGCCAGTATTTCAGTGACGGGGCCGTTCAGGATGTTCGCATCTATGAGCGAACTCTCAGTCCAGACGAAGTCCAAGCCCTCTTCAAAGTTGTTCCAGTGCAAGCAGCGCTGGCGATTGCAGCCGAGAACCGGCCATCAGAGCAATTGGACACACTCTACAACCATTTTCTGGCGACGTCCGATCCCGAGTATTCGTTACTGGCCAAGGCGGTTGCCGATCTCGAAGCTGAGCGTGAAGCCATCGAGTTGCGAAGTCCCGTGACGCACATTCAAAAAGAGCGGATGGACTCTCCCGCGATGACACACATTCTGATTCGTGGTGAATACGATCGACCGAGCGACGAAGTTCAAGCGAATACTCCGGCTGCGCTGCATCCGTTGGCAGAGGATGCGCCGCGAAATCGTCTCGGTCTGGCACAATGGCTGATTGACCCCGCCAATTCACTCACAGCACGGGTCACGGTCAACCGGTTCTGGCAGCAGCTTTTCGGCCAAGGCCTCGTGGAGACATCGGAGAACTTTGGTGTGACGGGTGCCCTGCCGACACATCCGGAACTGCTGGACTGGCTCGTCATCGAGTTTCGCGAGACCGGCTGGGACGTCAAACGATTCTTCAAGCTCATGCTGATGAGCAACACGTATCGTCAGGCCGCCGTCATCTCAGCAGAGAAACTTGAGCAGGATCGGGAGAACGCACTTTTCTCACGTGGCCCTCGATTCCGAATGGATGCGGAGATGGTCCGTGATTACGCCCTCGCCGTCAGTGGTTTGTTGTCGCCAAAGATGTATGGCCCCAGCGTGAAACCCTACCAGCCGGAAGCCGTCTGGGATGTCGTCGGTCTGCCCGGTGGCGATACACGAGACTACGTTCAGGACACTGGGGAGAATCTGTACCGGCGGACGGCCTACAACTTCTGGAAACGGATGGCTCCGCCGCCGAATCTGGAAGCCTTCAACGCGCCGAGTCGCGAGGTCTGCACTGTTCGCCGGGAGCGGACGAATACACCGCTGCAGGCGATGGTCACACTCAACGACCCGCAGTTCGTCGAGGCGGCGCGACACCTCGCTCAAAACGCTCTGCTAGCCAGCAACAGTGATGACGCAACAACCGTCGACTTCATCGCCCAACATGGACTCGGTCGTTCGATGAGCAGCGAGGAACAGGCCGTCCTGCTCGCCGATAAAGAGGAGTACCTTGAGTACTATCAGGCGAAGACCGACGACGCCCAAGCCCTCATTGCCATCGGTGAGTCGCATGCCGATGAGCAGCTCGACGTCCCCACGCTGGCTGCCTGGACAATGGTCTGTAATCAAGTGCTCAACCTTGACGAAACGCTCAACAAGTAACCCCGCGTGGCATACCACAGGTCGAATCATGAATCCACTCACAGAATCTCATCTCTTGCAAACCCGCCGCCAATTCTTTACCAGCGGTCGCAACCTCCTCGGCAGCGCAGCGATGGCGTCGTTGCTCGGCGGATCGCGTGCCGAGGCCGCGGTTGCTCAGCCGATTGGACCCCACTTCCCTCCCAAGGCCAAACGGGTCATCTATCTGCACATGGTCGGCGGTCCGTCGCAGATGGACTTGTTCGATTATAAGCCGGTGATGCAAGAGTGGTACGACAAGGAACTGCCCGAATCAGTCCGCATGGGCCAGCGACTGACGACCATGACGAGCGGCCAGGCGCGGTTCCCGGTCGCACCCTCCAAGTTTAAGTTCAGTCAGGCGGGCGAGTGCGGACTGTGGATGAACACCGAGTTGCTCCCGTGGTTGTCGAAGAAGGCGGACGACATCTGCTGGATTCGCAGCATGCACACCGAGGCTATCAACCACGAACCGGCGATCACCGCGCTGCAGACCGGCAACCAGGTAACCGGTCGGCCCTGTCTGGGATCATGGGCGTCGTACGGCCTCGGTTCCGACAACGAGAATCTGCCGGCGTTCGTCGTTCTCGTTGCGGTCCCCAGCAACCGTGAGCAAGAACAAGCCATCTCGGGCCGTCTGTGGAGTGCGGGCTATTTGCCGGGCGAACACGCAGGCGTGTCCTTCCGCAGCAAGGGGGATCCAATCCTCTACATCAACAACCCGCCGGGGGTGCCGAGTTCAATCCGGCGGCGGTCAATTGAAAGCCTGAACAAGCTCAACGAGTTCAACTACCAGACGATTGGCGATCCCGAGACGTACACACGCATGCAACAATACGAGATGGCTTTCAAGATGCAGGCCAGCGTGCCCGAACTGACCGATCTGAGTCAGGAACCCAAACACATCTTTGAGATGTACGGCGAGGCAGCGAAGCAGCCGGGCACATTCGCCAACACGGTGCTGATGACACGTCGACTTGCAGAACGCGGCGTGCGATTCATTCAGGTCTACCACAACAATTGGGACCACCACTCCAACGTCGGCGTGCGCATGCCCGATCAATGCCAGGATATCGATCAGCCCTGTTACGCCCTGCTCGAAGACCTCAGACAGCGCGGCATGCTGGAGGACACGCTCATCATCTGGGGAGGCGAGTTCGGCCGCACGATCTACACACAGGGCAAGCTGTCAAAGGAGAATTACGGACGGGATCATCACCCACGCTGCTTCACCATGTGGATGGCTGGTGGCGGCGTGAAGGGCGGCACCATCTACGGCGAAACGGACGACTTCTCCTACAACATCGTCCGCGACCCCTGCCACATCCGCGACTTCCACGCCACCATTCTGCAACTACTGGGCTTCGACCACGAACGATTCAGCTACAGATTCCAGGGCCTGGACCAGCGTCTCACAGGCGTCCTCCCCGCCCGTCCCATCCCGGAATTGCTCGTGTAGATCGAAGTGAAATCATGCTGAAGAACGAATTGCACGCATTGGAGTGCGCGTCACTGTTCTACCAAGAGCCGGCTATTTGGCGTCACTAACGCCACAGCCTTAAGTGACCCGGTAGGGATTCGAACCCCGACTGACGGGCCCAAAAGCATTTGCCCACAATCACGGGAGAGCTACGAAGTGATTGTGGACAACGAATTGACCTCCCATCCGACATATTGGAAAGGGTGCGTTTCGTGCTGCTTAATTTTCAGTAATTTACAGCGAGCAATGGAGAAATCGTGTAGCCTCGTCGGCCCGACCAAATAGCCAAAGGTAGTCGATGATCTTATCTGCTGCGATTCATTTCCTCGCCTTGATCAGCTCTTCTGATGTTGCGTCCAGGATGCCGTGTCGGCAATCAACACATGGACTCGATTCAGGGGGCTAGACGGACAACTGGCTCGGCAAGCCGATCACCCTGTTCGCAACTCACGACCAGTACGGAGCGAAGATCGTGGACTGCATCCGGATCCGTCCCTTTCCCCCTCAATCGGTCGAGACAATCGGCGCGGCGAACCGAACACAGGCGACGTTTCAGCCGGCAGCATCACCACAACAGACGATGCAGCCCTCGCAAACGTTCTTCGAGCAACCGCAGACTCAACAGCCACGCAACAGATCGTCCAGTTCTGAGAGCAGTCGCGCAACCAAGAGCGATATAACTGATGACCCAGCCAGTCGAACAAATCGAGATCATCAGCGACGTCCCCGACGGGGCGATGGCGGCGCTCGCTCGGATGTTGCTCGCCCTTGCTGATCGGGAATTGACTGCGGAAGATGACGCGAGCCTTGAAAGCCGCGAAAAATATCTGTCAAGCAGACACGCAGTCAGGCGGTCGCACAGGCAGATCCGACGAACGAGCTTGATTCCCTCGCGAGGCCGTCGTCCGGCGAGGATGACGTTGAGCAAACCATGGGTCGTTCGACACTTCTGTTGCCAACGTCCGCTGAT
>JAJDEJ010000022.1 GCA_029259815.1 Planctomycetaceae bacterium
TGATGCCGAAATGAACGCCATCAAACTGAAACGCAATGCGTTCCACGGTGATTGGAACTATCAAATCGCCCCACGTAAGAACTAGAACTTCGATAGTTTATTTACGAACGCACCCTCAGGTGGCGTGATGGCCCTGCAAGGCAGCTGTTCCCTCGTCAAGGCTTCAACTGAATCTCTTCCAACAACTGCTCAGCTCGGAAGACAACCTCGGCATCCTCGCTCTTCAGGGCCTCCTCAAGTTTGGGTTTCGCAGCCAGTCCCAGTTCTGCGAGTTCGCCCTGAGCAGCCTCTCGGAGCGGCCACTCGTCGTTTCCCAGTTGCTTCACGAGTTCGTCGATCTGCGACTGCAGATCTGGATCCGCGTCCTGCACGATGACCAGCGCCACTCGAAACAGCCGGTCGGGATAAGGCGTTACTTCCAGGGGGAGCAACTTCTCCAATTGAGCCTCATCCATCCGATACACCACCATCGTCTCATCGGTTCTCAGAGCCTGTCCTTTGAGAATCGTCGTGATGTGATTGGCTTCTGCGTCCCCCAATCCCAACTCGTGCAGCCGCTGCGTCCACGTTTGTAGAACCTCTTCGGTCGAGATCGTTCCTCTGTCCGTAGCGTCAGCCTTGGTGGAATCATCATCGGAGTCCTTGCCTTTCCCCGAGGACGGCAACTCACCCGCTTTGACCTTGGCGATGAACGCCGTGAGGCCCGCCTTTTGACCGGGGGACGCTTTCTGCTCTTCCCCCTCTGCCGGCTGGTCAGTTTCCGCTAAGGACTCATCACCACCTTCAGTTGATTCATCCTTCCCCTCGGACGTGTCATCGTCTCCTTCGGCCGAGCCATCTTTAGCTTCAGACGTGTCCTCTTCGGTCTTGTCAAAGACCTCTTCTGGTGAGTCCTCTCCGTCCTCCGACTCCTGTTCATCTTTCGACTTTTTCACCTTCTTGGACCGGCCCACCGTCTCGGCAGACCACACATTCCATTGGCCATTCTCAGCCGGACGATAGACGTGCACATCGTGCACGGGGAATTCACCGCTGTTCTTCACCTGAAAATTCGTGTTGATCCGATCAAGCGTGACGTGGGGTACAAACTTCAATTCGGCGTCGTAGATCAGACCCCGATCGCAACGCCCTCGTGAGGCAGCGTACAGTCGATCATTTTCGCGCAAGGGGGACAGCCAGTGATCCTCGGCCATTCGTGCTGGTGCCTCGAGAGCGTCAACACTCGTCGAGAGGCTCGCCCACAAGAGTCGCTTGGAACGCATTCGGGCTGGTGGCCAATGCGACAGAAAGCGGCCATTGTCGAATTCCAGCAGGACATCGATATCTTCCGACGGCGGACCGGAGAACGTAATCAAACTGACGGGAGAGGGAGTGTTCGCATCGCTGCGAGCGGCAGACGGACGGCGAGACAGCGTGTATCCGGGCAGCGTCGATTTGAACAGACCTCGGTCGTTCAAGGTGGTGCCATACGCCGACAGCAGGAACACACTTGCATCACGAACCGTCAGCGGTTCGGGTGTCTCGGGTGACTCCGTCGACTCGTCAGCGGCGTAAGCGACTGACGAACTAAAAAGACAAATCGCCGACAGAATGGAGACGAGGACCGTATGCAGTCGATTTCGGGAAATCTTCAAACTCATGGTGTTGCCTCGCTCCGGAGCAAATGGGCATTCGCCCAGACGACATGATCGCCAATGTGCAGGTTCTTTCCGAAATCCACCAGCAAGGTCAATCGCTGCCTGCCCGACACGTCCAGGTCCACCTCTTGAGGGTCCTGCTCGCCGGTCATCTCTTCGATATCCAGTAACACTTCGTCATCGGCCAAGATTCTGACCGTCGCATTCCCGGCGTCCCCATCAGTCTCCTGCAG
Organism: Planctomycetaceae bacterium; assembly: GCA_029259815.1. Lineage (GTDB taxonomy): Bacteria > Planctomycetota > Planctomycetia > Planctomycetales > Planctomycetaceae > JAHBXU01. The sequence goes on from JAJDEJ010000022.1 coordinate 1,871, forward strand.
GCCGAGTTCGCAGCGAAAGCGGTCAAACTCGCCATCCAAGGCATAAGAGAGAACAGTTCGTGACGGCAAACACAGCCCTTTGTCGTAGGTCTTCTCGCCGATTTGCAGCGTCTCGCCGGTCAGCGATTGATCGATCCTCATCGGAATCACCCGGTCAAAGAAAGGTGTTTGCGTGACCTCCAACGGCGCGAGATCCGACAACGACTGAAAACGCCCCTTGGCGACGACAATTTTGCGAACGTCATCGCGCCGAGCTTCGAGCGATTCACCCCACGGCAGTTCGAGCGTCATTGTGTCGTCGCCGATGTCAGTCAATCGTCCGGGGATGCTTGCAGCATGCAGGAAGTCGAACCGCTGTGACGCCGTCAGCTCGTCCGACTCAGGAGCGTCCACCTTTCTCATCACAATGCCAACGACACGGTCCAACGAGATGGTCCTCTCCTTCTCCTTGTACTCGAAACGAAGTGCCTTGTCCGCGATGCCGAGCACCGTGCCACTCACCCGTTGAATGCGATCACCTTTCGTCTTGGCATAGACCGAGTCTAGATCCGTCGGTTCATCCTCTCGCTCCGCTTTGACATCGTCGGGCTTCATCGACCCGGACCAGAGTTCCGTCAACTCTGTTGCGGGGAGGGAGAGTTTGTACAGCTTCCCACCAATGTCATAAGTGACCACACACACAGCGTCCTTCCATGACTTCAGGTCGCCCTGCACTCTGCCGGCGTGCCGAAATCGGACCAGCCATTCATCATCCGTTTTTCGCTCAGGCGAAGGCAGCAGTACGGCGGGTGTCGGTCCGAGAAACAGTTGCGAGCTCCCCGTGCTCTTGAGCTTCGCCCCGTACTCTCCCTCCGCTTGAATGCCAAAAAAACCACGGAAAATGACCGCGAAGTTCTGATCCGGGTGCTTCATCGAGAGATCCAGTTGGCCATGTCGACCCGCAGAGACTTGCGGGAACCCTCGCAACTCAGCCGCCGAGGTGATCGTGCTTTTGCCCAGATCGCGAACCTCGTAGTGCACACCCTGCTGCGGATTCTCGACCTCCTCCGGCAGGCGATACTCCTCATCGTCCATGCCTTTTGAGGGACCGACTTCGGCATCGTCATCGACGCGAAAGAGCACGTCGGGTGTGAGTGCCGTAAATTCGCCACCCGGTCCTGCAGCCTCCATCGCCAGCGTCGATGACCCGGCCTTCTGCCAGTAAACGAGCGTAAACTGGTGATGCCCTTCTCGCAGCTTGATGTTCGCTGACTCCTCATGCTCCTGGCCCTTCTTTGTCTGATTGCTGCGGAGATTGTCAACGAGCAACACTGTCGCCCCTCCTTCTTCGGACAGAACCGGGACCAGTCGGATGTGAAGCAGATTGCTCAACGGGATCGTCTGCTTGTTGACCTCATCTCCATCGGTCATCTCGACAGTCACCTGACCCTCTGCAACCGACACGACCTTGCCCGTGATCGTCTCTCCTTCGATGGTCGCCAAATTGTCGGCCCAGAGGTCAACTGCGACACCAGTCACCACGATGAACACGGCCGTCACAATCAGGGGAACATCACGCATAAGTATCTCGGTCGAGTGATGGTTAAGAAAGGAGAGACAGTGGCCAGGAGAAGTCAACCATAAACGAGTGGTGAGTCACTGCAAAGAAGTTGGGTTGGGTGGCAGGGTCAGACCAACGGGATGGCCCTGAGATTCCGCGTCCTCACACCGGGACCATCCGCTGCGCTCCTGACCCCGCCACCTGATAATCAAGTTTTGAAGTTCCACTAGTTCTCCGATTCTGGAGTTGCCGCGTCATCAGCCGTCTCCTGCCCGCGAGCGACACGTCGGAAGTAATCAGCGAGCACGGCATCAAAGCCTGCCGGAAAACCGTCAGTGCGGGACTGGAGAATCTTCTCCCGTTCCTTCGGTGTCAGATCGGCCCAGTCGCGACCGTCATTCTTGGGGGCACGCATCTCTCCACGGCCACCGGGACCAGGTTTGAGCGTCGAGGCATTCGCCGGATTGGGGCCACCGCCGGGGCCGGCGCCCATGTTCACTTTCTCTAACTCGGCGATATAGAGATCGAGTCGAGACAGGATCCGCGGTTGTGTCACCTCTGCCGGTGGACGCGTGCGACCATCCTTCAGGTCCACGACCGCCGATTGCATATCAGATTCCAGATAAGGGAACGGATCACTCAGAAATTCCTCATCCGAAACCCCGTCCTCTTCCGGTTCGGGATTGTCCTCCGCACTCGGTTCGTCGGGAGTCTCATCGACCGTCGAACTCTCGGTATCCCTTTCGGACTCGCCCGGCGGAAGATCAGCCGGGTCAGTCTCCAACTCCGACGGAAGTACCACAGGAGCCTCCTCGACCGATTCCGCGTCATCACCCCATCCCACAGATGCAAGACCGACGGCAGAGACGATCGCCACACAAAAGGCTGTTGTCCAACATCGAGACATCAGACGTTCTCCAATCAGGGACTCTGTTAGGTTGGCTTATCAGATTCAATCAGGGAGTCGGTTGGGCGTATTCGAGACGTATCTGCTCCGTCAGGTCGCGGATCTCCGTCTGCCGTCCACTGAGCGGCGCAGTCCGTATTCGCTGTTGCTCTTGATCAATCTTTCGTTCAGCGAGGAGACGGTCGGCTGTCTTAGTTTTCCCGTGCAGTGAGTTTTGCAGCCAACGAACCATTTTCAACTCACCCAATAGCTTGTTGATGTTCCCCCTCCCCATGCCGGCAGCGTTGTTCGCGTTCCCCAGCTGAGGACGTGACGCCTGCTTGAGTGCGGCAAGCAAATCTTTGAGGTCCGCCTCGATCTGACGTTCGTCATCAATCACCGTTTCGTCTGCTCGTGCGTCTCGCAAGTTCTCCGAGACCAGTTCCATCATGTCCGCCACCGACTCCAGCGCCGGCGGAAACGCCACGCTGAACTCCGTCAACACGCACAGGTCGATTGACTCCTCCGCGAGTGCGAGAATGCGATCCTCCGAATCAGCGAGGTGACGGACCGACAGCATCGCCTGACGCTGGCGATCTGCGACACGAGGTGACAACTTCTCTGTGATCTCACGCACCTGCATCTGCTGGGCGATCATCTCGACCAGATTCTCCATCACCTGTTGCCGCACGAGCGCCTCGAGTTCTGCTTTGAGGTCACGTTCGGCTTCCGCGAGTTGAGCCGCTGCCTTGTTGAGTTTCTCCAGAGCTTCCAACTGCTCCATCGACGCCTCGCCCGCACTCATCTGCCCCAATGCACTGCCGGCGGCGCTCATGTCCTGAGTCGCTCCGTTGACATTCCCCGCTGCCCCCGCGGCCAACTGTCCGAGTTGACGCAGCGCCTGCTCCAGATCCTCGCCCGAACGCTCATTGCGACGCTCGGCTGTCTCCAGCGTCTCGAACTCTTCCTTGCTCGCCTTGTCGTCCTCGACCCGATCGGTCTGCTCCTGTTGGGTCGTCTCCTTGCGGATGAGTTGCTCCAACTGTTGCTTGGCGTTCAGCAGATTACGAAGTTGCTCCAGCTTGAGTTGCAACCCAATGTCCGACGTCAGCAAGAGACGTTTCAGCTCTTCGAGCTTCTCAATGATCTCTTTCTGCTCGTTCGACGCCCGATCGAGCTTAAGACTGGCGAGCATGGCCGAGGCAGAACTCATTTGATCCGCGATCAACTGCTCCTTCGCCTTCCGCAGCCCGAGGAGCAAACGGTCAGCGTCTTCCGGCTGCGACTCCCGCAGTAATTCGGACAGCTTGAACATCCGGCCTTCCAACTCACGCATGTGAGCTTCCGCCTGATCCTGCCCAAACTTGATCCGCTCATTCTCACCAACCTCGCCCCGCGAACGAGCCGGGTTAAAGACCTTTGCCTCTTCGGCGTCTGACGCCTCCTTGTCCGCTGCCAGCAAACCCATCGGCAAGCAAGCAAACAAACCCACCATCAAAAGTCGTTGAACACCTGTCATGGTCTCACTCCTGTGAACCTGAAAGTAGGACGGGTTTTTAACCCGTCTCATTCATCGCTGCCATATCGACCAGGGAGGACGGGTTGGAAACCCGTCCTACGAAATTTCAAACTCGCTTCCCCTTCCATTCGCTCACCAGCGATTAGCGTTGATGAGTGAAAATTAGTGTTCCTCATCCTCCGGCGTTCGCTTCTCCGCAAGAACTTCCTTCGCTCTCACAACGTCCCCTTCTGCCACTTGCAGACGAATGCCAGTCGGGTTAGCCACATGCGGTGCCGTTTGAAAGACGTGTTCTCCGATCAGAAACGACCGGATGCCCTCTTCTTTGAGTCGATTCTTAGTCAGATTCGCCTCCCAAACCAGACCGAACGTGGCGACATCCACCAGTTGATCACTCATCGAAAATGTCCTCCACCTGCTCCTGCCGCATCTCTTCAGTTTGTTTGCGGACGTTCGTCTCTAATTTGATGACCGCATTCAACTGATTCACCACGTCAATGAAGCTGTCCCACTGAGCCATATTATCCAGGATGCGTTTGAGCGAGTCCACTAGAGACTGCTGTTGTTCGACAATTTGGTCAATTGGCTCCGGCTCGCTACCCGTCAGCGATACGAGTGATTGCCGCTGCAATTCCATCTCGGAGTCGTGCAGGCGAGCCAGCGGCTTGAGCACATTGGTGTCGATCAACTCCCAGGATTCAGGCCCTCCCAGCTTGTTTAACCGCATCTCCAGCACAGATGCATCGAGCGCTCGACTCACCTGCCCGACTTCTCGTCGGATCAGTTGATGGGTTCGCAGAAGCGTGGACGCGTCATCCGGAATGGCTGCCGTGCGGATGGTGTCTCGCAGGCTGATCGCACTCTCGTACTGCTTCCGCAGCCGTGAGCGAAGTTGCTGCTGCCGCAGACGAATCTCCTTGAACAACTCCTCCGGGCTCACAATGCGAAACACGGTCTTCCGCGACTGCGTCAACTGCACACCGGTGAAACAGTCATCCTCCGCGAGCGCCTGCACACTCACAACCCCGCCCGGAGACACCTTGAGGTCGGTCACCTCGACGGAGTGTGACTCCTCCACGGTCGTCTCTATCGCCGGCTGCTGAGGTCCGAAGAGTGAAACCGCATCATCGGGAATTGACGCCGCAGCATCGGTCGATTCGACTTCCCCCTCCTGCTCGCTCACTTCACCAGTCTCCGGTGCGGACTCTTCCTCGACCGACGCGCCCTGGTCCTCTGGCTCTTCATCGAAGACCGCTTCCTCAGCCGGTTTCGTGCCCAGCGACGGCGTCTCGATGTTGAGAGCCACGCTCTTAATGCCGAAGTCGTCCCGTGCGACCACGTCCATCGGGATCGTCGCTTCCGGTGTGATTCGCTGCCGGACGCCCGAGTGACGCAGACTCAATCGCGGTTGACGATCCGGCTGCTCACCAATGCTCAACGGACGCGGATGCGACACGAGCCCCGCCTCGACAGAGGTCATGATGATCCGCAGCTTCACCGGACCGTCATGCGTCCACTCGGTGATGAACGTGTTCTCGCTCGTCTGCCGGAACTCGCGCGGCCCGGGACCGTCATTTTCAATCTCAATCGTCGCGACTGACACGTTCGACGTCAGTTCGAGGACAGCCTCTGTCTGTGGCAATAAGCGCACCGAACCTTCCTCTCCAGTGAAGCCGAACAGCTGCGGCTCAGACAGACGCGGATGCGTCGCCGTCAGTTGAAGGTCCGTGATTCGCGGGCGGTCGACGGGCACGATGTCAAACGGCTCGGCTTCTCCGTCGCCGCCCCAGATGTCGATGTGCATCGTCTGTTGGAGCGGCGGCAGATCGTAACGGAAGTCGCCCTCCTCAAATCGTGTGAGCGTCACGGTCTCGTCACGGCCAGACGTCGACCGCATCCGCATGTGGACCACTTCCGTCGATGCTTCCTTGTCATGCACCAGCACCTGCAAACTCGACGGTTCACCACGCGGGACAACAAAGCGGCCATCTTCAACCCCGACCACTTCAATGTGTGTGTCACGAGGCCACGGACGATCAGACCCGGTCAGCCAACGCTCGGCCCATAACCTCGCTGGGCCAGGGGCCAGCAGGCTGAACAGCATCGGCAACAGAAGCGTCGCCACAGTGACACCCAGACTACTCGCCAGATGACGTCCGTTGAGCGCACTGCGGAAGTTCACTTCTTCCAGCGAGGCAAAGTTGTGACGCACAGCACGTTCAATCATGTCGGTCGAACTGCCGCGCGGTTGATTCATGTGCTCGGGCAGTTGCAACACACTCGCCACCCGCGGAGCGACTGCTTCCCGAGCGGATGCTGCGTGTGCTCGATCCACGGCGGCGGCGACATCCAGCGGTGCCAAGGACAGCATCATCGGTTGCACGACATACCGCCACGCAACCCAACCCAGCAATCCGATCCCCGCAATCGCATAACCGGCTCGCCCCACACGACTGAGCTCCAACCACCAATCAAGGAGGAGGCTCAATGCGAGTAATCCGAGCAGCGTCGACAACACCCACGCCCCTGCCTCAGCGACAAAGTGCGTCCGCATCGACCGCCGCACGGCATTCAACCGCGACACCAACTGCTCACGCAGGTCGCTCAACGACGTTCGAGGGTCAAGAGGGGTGGTGCTCATGTCAAATCAATCGGTTCCTCTTACGGACGATCCACTCAATACACAACAAGACAAAGATCGAGGCATAGATAATCGGCGCATCCCAGACCTCTTCGCGGTGCTCGAGTTGCCGGGCGATCTTGCCGATTTTGAACGCGGCGGGGATCTGATCCGCCTCGGTCATGTCAAAGGACTCGCCGCCGGTCGCAACCGAGAGTGCCTGCAGAGATGTGCGGTCGAGGCTCGGGTTGTCGTATTCGAGGTTGGGCAACTCGACCTCCAGAGGCAGAGTCGCGGCTCGCACCGATGCGCCGGCTGTTTCATCACCCATCCACACACGGATGAAATGCGTTCCCGGTCGTGTGACGGGGAATGATGTCGAGAAGACGCCCGGTTGTTCGTCTGGATTCAGAGTAAGCGGAATCGGCTCATCGTCGCCCCGCTCGACTTCGCCGTGCAGGGTGTCGAGTCCCGGTTCGACAGAGTCAGCGTCGTGGAAGCGGGCCAGCACCTTCACTGTTGTGCCGGGTTTGTAGGTCGAACGGGCTGTCGAGAGGCGGAAGGGATAGGATCCCCCCAGCCGTTTGTTACGACCGGCTCGATCAACGACGCGGGCCCAGAAGCCGTCGAAGAACTGTTCGGACAGATACCGCCAGCGGTACGTGCTGTCGAAGCCGACGAACATCGTGCGTCCGGGACCGACAAGCTGTGTGGCGAGCAACACTTCAGGACCAAACTCGTTTCGCATGCGAGGATCGCCATGCACGGCAAGCACCGTCGCTCCGGGTTTAGCTCGCGTGACAGGAAAATGCCAGAACATCCCCGGCAAACTTTCCAGAATGCGTCGGTTTGCCTCGCTGTCCTCGGAGAAGGCGAAGACCGGATCAGTCATGCCTTGTTCGGTGACGACGAACTTCCAGGGTTGCCTCGCACTGAGCTTCAATTGCACTTCGGACCGAAACAGTCCCGGCTCGCGAATGATGGGCAGCATATCGAGCCACGCTAACTGCGGATCGAGTTGCCGGTCGAACAACGCCCCCGTCTGCATCTCGCCCGCCATCAACACCAGCCCGCCCCCCGCCTTCGTGACGAAGCTCGTCAGCAACTCGGGGAAGCTTGACGGCCAGCGCTCCGGGTCGGGGTCATACAACAAGACGCAGTCATAGTCATCGAGTTCCTCCTGCGTGACCGGTAAGCGGTTGATCGGCGTATCACCCGGATGTTCGTAATCCTCATCGGCAGCCATGTTCCACGTCGACAATTCGATGCTGCGATCTCGCAGGAACGTATTCCGCAGGAACTGCACCTCGGGGAACGTCGACCCGGCGATGAACAACACTCGCAATCGCTGTCGCACGATGCGCGTCTCTGCATGTCCCACATTATCATCCTCGGATAGCTCAGGTCCGAGGTCCTCCAGCGTCGCTCGGAACTCCAACTTGGACGGTCGCACCTCGCTGAAGTCGAACACGAACGATTGTTGCGCGCCATCAAGTCCAAGAATCACATCTTCACGTCCGAGTTCCTGCCACGGTCCGCCGTTGCGACGCATTTCCAGCACGAGACCACAGGCAACATCCTGCATGCCCCGTGACTGCACCTGCACGGTGACCTGATTCGTATCACGTACAAAGGCGACCGGACTTGTCTCAACGTTCGTGATCGCCGCGTTCCGCGGCCCTTCAACCGTACCGACTGCTGCCGTCACGACGGGAACGTTCTCATCCGCCGCCAACTCAGCCGCGGTGTCAATCGGCTCGCCACTGGTCGACTGCCCGTCACTCACGATCAATACACCCGCAACCGGCATGCCTGCGTATGCGAGGAGCGCCTGTTTGAGCGCCGACCCGATCGCCGTCGTCTCACCGGTGGGTGTGAGGGTTGATGGTTGATCGTTGATGGTTGATGGATTCTCGCCCTCCGCTTGCGGATTAGCACCACCTTCAGACTCCGATCTTCCTCCCAACCCCAACACCGCATCCTCCTCCATCCGATCCGAAAATCGGTGAATGTGTACGTTCCGAGCCCCATCACCTGCCAGTGCGTCGATCATTGGTTGATCCAACAACCGTGACGCGAGATCGAGCCGTGTCAGCTTGCGGAGCCCCTCCTGTCCACCTTCGACTTCCAGTTGTTCCGCCACGCGCGAGGCAGCGACTTCGTCCTGCCACGCATCTCGCAGTCCCATCGACTGCGATGAATCCACCAGCACCAATAGATTCGACGGCACGTACTCCTCCTTCACCAAGACGAGCACCGGCTCCAAGAGCATGCCGATCACGAGTGCGAGCACTGCCAGTCGGACTGCCCACAGGAATCCTCGCTTCGCTGTGTGAACGTGCTTCCCTTCCCAACGATACAGCCACCACAGTCCACCCGCTGCGACGAGCAGTGCCGCCAAGAGCAGGAGCACGCGGTCGCCATCGGGGAGTGAAAGCCAGTCCAGACGCCACGACCCGCCAGCCGTCCAGGACGGAGCGTCGATGCCGAACAGGATTTCAATCAGACGTCTCATTTCAGTCCGTATCTGAAGGGGTCAGGCACCATTTCGATTCGTAGCGAGTCCAAACTTCCACGTGCCTTTCGCGGTCGAAATGGTGCCTGACCCCGTTTCTCTGGACTCATCGCGTCCTCCCGACCCAGGGGGCGAGGAGACTCTCGACTACGACCAGACTCACGAGGACCAACACCGCGTACCGCCACAACTCGGTGCCCGCTGTCGTGACGTCCATTGACTCACCGGAGAAGCGAATCACCTGCGGCGTCAGGCGACCGAGGAATTGCTCCAACTCGCCGCCTTCGATGCGTTCCAGTCGACTGTCGGTCACGTCGGGGCGAGCCGCGAAGGGGTGCATCTGTCCGCCGACACCGACCTCGTCCCATAAGGCGAAGTAGTGCCCCGCTCTGCGTGTCGCGTCAGACACCAGCATGGGATCACTGTTCTCTGCTCTCTCGATCACCAGCGGCACCTCATCTCCCGTCGGTGGAACCGAGAGATTGGCCGTCTGTGGGGCGAACTCCGGATCGAGCGCGTACCGGAGCGGCTGTCCCGTTGTGACGTTCTCCCAGCGAAGGAGTCGAGCAGCAACGGAGTCCGCAGCCATTCGCATGGCCAGCACAAAACTCGCCTCGGTCGGCCAGTCACTCCAATCGCGGTCTGCGGTCATCGTCCAGAACAGCACGCGACCGTCGCCGAACCGTTTCTCGATCACCGCTGGCGAATTGGCCGGGTTGTTCCAACGAGCGAGCACACGCACATCTGCATGGGCCTCCTCCTCGACACTCGTACTCGCAAAGCGCTTGGGACGCACGCGCGCCAGCGACTCCGCTGAGAGTTTCAACAACGGACTCAACGGCGAATCGGCGTGCGGCTCGATCACCAGACCTGACGTGTCCGCGTCACGCACCTCGGTGATTCGGAGAGGCAACAGCCCCTCGCCACCCCGGTACAGCAGCCGATTGTACTCCTCGACGTCGACCTGCTCGCCACTGAAGATCATCAGCCCGGCCCCCGCAGCGACCAGACTTTCCAGTTGCTGCACTCGCTCCGCACTCAGCGTTTCGACATTGCCCAACACAATCACATCCGGGGCACCGATCGGCTGATTCGCCCATTCGGATGCCAGCACAGAGTGCATCTGCCAAGGGGCATTACCCGCAGTCAGTGCCACTGCCAGAAAATCGAGTTCGCTTTCAAACGGTCCCAACCCCGGCTCGCCATCAACCAGCGACACTTCAACCATCCGCCGCACGTCAACGACCAGATGCGAGTCGTCATCGTTCGGCAGGGCATCATGCGGAATCGAGAGTGATACGCGGTGCAGACCCGGTTCGTCGAACGTGAGGGCGATCGGCACCTCGACAGTTTCCCCGGTCGGCAGATCGGGCAACGTGAGGGCCTGCACTTCGTCATCGACGATGAGCGTCGCCTGCCCGGCAGTCAACGGCTCGGCTCCGTCGTTTTGTATCTCCGCAGTGAATCGGACTTCCGTGTCGACCAGTGCCACCGGGTCGGACTGCACGAAGCTCAAGACTCGTCTGTTTGCCTCTGGTTCCTGACCGACATCGACGATCCGCAGCGTGACGTCCTCTTCCGCCCAGCGATCACACAACTCGGTGAGATCGGGCGTCCAGCCGTTCGCCCACAGGTCGGTGATCACGATCACCTCCTTGAGTGGGAAGACGGATGTCTCCAAGTGGCGATTGACGGCATCAAACGTTGACGCCCAGGTGCTTGCTTGATCGCTCCCGTCGAGTTCATTGATGGTCGCCTCCAGCCTCGTGAGGTCAGCGTCCTCCAGTTGAGCGTGCCGCACGAGTGCCTGCGCCGGACGAGATGACGTGACGACTGTCAGACTGTCCTGTGCTCCGACCGCGCGAACGATGCTGCTCGCCGCCTGCTGTGCTTGTTCGAACGCTGAACGACCATTCGTCTGATACGACATGCTCAGTGAGTCATCGATCACAATCACCCGGCTCGCCCGCCCCTGCACCTGCAGGAACCCCGCCAGATTCGCCCCCGACCCAACCGGACGCGCGACGGCAAGAAACAACATGGCGACAGCGAGCGTGCGGATGGCCAGTAGCAGCCATTGTTCCAAACGCAGACGACGCCGGTTCGACTTGAGCGTCAGCTTGAGGTACTTCATCGGTGCCCAGTCCACCCGCAGGAACCGACGACGGTTCAGCAGATGGATGATGATCGGTGCCGACGCCAGGGCGAGACCGAACAACAGGGCTGGGGCGAGGAAGGACATGGGTGAAGGTCGAACTCGAAATCAGAATGTCGAAGGAAGCACGAATGACGAAGCCCGAAAGTGAACACTTCGGATTTTGAGCTTCGTCATTCTTTCGTCATTCTGGTTTCGTCATTCGTCATTGGCTCCTGTGGAATCGGATCTGTCTGTTCGTCGTCGTGTAGCGCCGCCATACGTCCGCGATGCTTCGTTGGTCCACGGAACTGGCGATTGTGCAGGAAGTGGCTCAGCAACAATCCGAGGTCGTCGTCCGTCATGACTTGCAGGTAGTCAATGCCGCAGTAGTGACAGCGTTCGCGGACCTCGTTGATGAACGTCGTCATTGCGTCCTGATAAGCCGTGCGGAACGACCACGGCTCGGCAAACAATTCCTCGTTGCCTTCGATGTCGCGGAAGATGACCGAGTCATTGAACGGCATCTCCACCTCATCGCGATGCAGCACGTGCAACAACAGCACCTCATGCCCGAAGTACTGGAGCTTGCCGAGCGAGTCGTACAACGGGTTGAGGTCGGTCAACAGGTCCGAGATCACAATGATCAACCCGCGGCGAGGCACCTTCTCTGCGATGATGGACACTGCCGGAGCCAAATCCGTTTCGCCCTCACACTTCGTCCGTTCCAGCGTCTCGACAACTTGGGCGAGTTGCGATGACGTGCCACTCGGTCGCAGTTCCGTATTGATGTGACGTCCGACTGTCGACAGACCAACCGCGTCCCGTTGTTTGAGCAGTGTCGCCGCGAGTGAACAGGCAATGGTCGCCGCACAGTGAAACTTGTTCTGCGGCCCCTCGCCGTAGTTCATCGAGGCTGAGTCATCGACCACGAGAAACGCCCGCAGATTGGACTCCTCCTCGAATCGTTTGACATAAAACCGATCTGACCGCCCGTAAGCCTTCCAGTCCAGGTTCTTGAGATCATCCCCCGGCGTGTACGCTCGATAGTCAGCAAACTCCGGCGACAACCCATGCAAGGGCGACCGATGCTGCCCCGCAATCGTCCCCTCCACCGGCTGATTAGCCTTGAAGCCAATGCCCGCAAGGCGACCGATGATGTCAGTGTCCAAAAAGCTCGAAGCCATCCAACCACCAAAAACTGATTAGTGAAGATTAGTGTTGATTAGTGTTCCTTTACTCCGTTCTTTGGAAGAATATGTAGATCCGTCAGAATGAAACGTTTCCAGACGAGATCACCTTTCTGACCAAAGTTCATCAAGTATCCAACCGGTTGTCGCGACAGTCTCATGTAATTAAACAACTGTGCTTCGTGTTCACTGACAAGTTCTTTCACAGCTTTGATCTCGACAACGATCGCATCGAATACGAAAAAGTCCGGTTCGTATGTTTTCTCGATCAGTCGGTCCTTGTACAACATCGTGAGCTTTCGTTTGGCGACGTACGGGATCTGTCGCAGTTCGAGTTCGATGGCCAAGCACTGTTGGTACACCTCTTCGGCCATGCCGTATCCCAACTGGTTGTAGACTTCGAAGGCGGCGCCCATCAGTTTGTAGCCTTCGTCTTCGTACATGCTGGATCGGGAGTTTGGGGAACACTAATCGGCACTAATCTTCACTAATTGCTGGTGAGCGAATCGATCCGTGAGAAGCGATTCATCCAGTCAAGGTGTTGTGCAAGGCACGAAAGTCGCCGAGCATCGTGAAGATCAGCACGAAGTTCGCGACAAGCAGGAACGCTCCCACCGAGACAACGCATCCGAGAAGGGTGCTACGTCGCAAGAATGATTTCCAGTCTTGTCGTGCCGCAAACTCAATCAGTGCAAGTGCTATGAGGACAACGAAGCTGTTGTTGAATGCGTCCCAACCGAGATTGAGAGTCGATTGGAGCCACTGATTCACCTCGACCTCGGTCCCTGTGACGTTACCCATGTGAAACCGAGATGTTTCCAGGATGATGTATCCGACGAAAAACATCGGAGTTAAGGCGAGAGTCGCAATGCAGTAATCCTTGAAGGCACTGCGTTTTCGATTTGTGAGTTGACGCATCATTTCTCCAACTGTCACTGAGACGTGCTGAACTGGTTGCAAGCTCTACTTCAGTACTCTTTGGACTCTCCCATCCCCTGCTGACGTGCTGTTGTCGATGGGGGTCGTGTCGAGGAGTTTGGCGATGACGGTGTCCGGGGTTTGGCCGTCGGCTTCGGCGTTGTAGGAGAGGACGATGCGGTGACGCAGGACGCTGGGGGCCATCTCCTGGAGGTCCTCAGCAGTCACTTCGGGTCGACCGTAGAGCGCGGCTCGGGCTTTGGCGGCGAGGATGAGGGATTGGCCGCCGCGAGGGCCGACGCCCCAGAGGACCCACTGCTTGACGAAGTCGGCTGCTTCGGGGTCGTCGCGGCGGGTGGCGCGGACGAGGGCCATTGTATAGTCGATCAGCATGTCGCTGATCGGCACCTTGCGGACGAGTTCCTGCAGTTCAAGGACGTCTTCTCCCGAGAGGACCGGCTCGGGGTCGCCGTGTTCGATGCCGGTCGTGGAGCGGTAGATCTCCCGCTCCTCGTCGCGGTTGGGGTAGTTGACGATGACCTTCATCAGAAAGCGGTCGAGCTGGGCCTCAGGCAGCGGGTAGGTGCCCTCCTGCTCGATCGGGTTCTGCGTTGCCAGCACAAAAAACGGACTGGGAAGTTTGTACTCGTGACCGCCTGCGGAAATGTTCCGCTCCTGCATGCCCTGCAGGAGTGCGGATTGCGTCTTGGGTGGCGTGCGGTTGATCTCGTCCGCGAGGAGGATGTTCGTGAATATGGGTCCTTGCACGAACTTGAACTCGCGTTGACCGGATTCCCGGTCCTCAAAGATGACCTCTGTGCCGGTGATGTCGGCGGGCATGAGGTCGGGCGTGAACTGGATGCGGCCGAAGTCGAGCGACAGCGACTCCGAGAGCGTATGCACGAGCAGCGTCTTCGCGAGGCCGGGGACGCCTTCCAGAATGCAGTGGCCACCGGCAAAGATACTCACCAGGAGTTGCTCGACGACGTCGTCCTGACCGACGACGACCGTGCGAATCTGCTCGCGAACACGCTGTTGCGCGGCGTTGAGTTTTTCCAGTCCGGCAAGGTCGGCAGAGAGTGTGGCTGTCAAAGGAGGCTCCTCAGAGGGTGAAGTGTGACATGGCGTTCTTCACTTTGTGGCATGGCGAATAAGGCCGACCGGGAATGATGAATGTCGAAATCAGAATGACGAAGGAATGACGAAGTCCCAATGACGAAACGCACGGCGTCCGTCAACGTGTCGCCTCGCATCAACGAGGCTACGGCGAACTCGTGCTGAGTTCTTGTTCGGACTTTGACATTCGGAAATTCCTTCGACATTGGGTGTTTCGTCATTCGAGTTCGGAACGATCGAGTAAGGTTCCCTACCTCTGATAAATGGGCAGGTACTTGAAGGGGAGTTGCAGGACGATGCAGTGCAGGCATGTCCCGTAGACGTTGCCTGCCCAGTCGCCATTCCAACTGCCGTCGGCGTTCTGAGACTTCACGAGCGTGTCGCGGACGGAGGGGAAGTATTCGTCCCAGTATTCGTCACCGGCTTGATAGAAGGCTTGAGTGGCGTAGAGGTAGAGATAGGCACTGTGGCCGCTGGTGAACTGGCGTCCGCCGAGCTTGAACTGGTTGTAGGTGAACTCCAGACACTCGTCAGCGAGTGTCGACTCGTATTCGCCCGCTGAGTAGAGACAGCAGACCGCGGCGGCCGTGATGGGGAGACGTGCATCGCCGCCCGAATTGAACGAATACCGGATGCCTCCGTCCGGCGTCTTGCAGATTTCGAGATAGTGCACGGCCCCTTCCATCGTCCCTTTGGGGACGGTGAAGCCTGCATCGTGAGCCGCTCTGAGCCCCTGCAATTGGGTGACGGTCACGCTGCCTTCGTCGTAACCGCTGCCGGGCGTGTAGTACCAGCCACCGCGAACACTTTGCGACGACGCTGTCAGGTCGACTGCCTTGTCCACCGCTCTGCCGATTCTCTCGCGGGTCCGCTGATCGGTTTCCATGCCGTAGACCGTTGCGAGGAACAGCAGGCCGAAACCGTGTCCATACATGGGGCGACCATTCTCCGGACCGGCTGCGATCAGCCCGTCATCGCCGACGTTTCCAAGGATGAAGGAGAGACAACGTCGAACTTGCTCTGCATGCGGACCCCGGCTCGTCGTGTTGCCGCCGCACAGGTAGGTGAGTCCCGCGAGGGCCGTCATCGCGACCGGATAGGCCGCACCGTCCTCCGACGACTGAAAGCTCCCATCAGGCGACTGCATCTTGGTGAGGTAATCGAGCCCCTTCTGCGTCGCCTTGAGACACTTGACGTTCATGTGCACCGGCAACAGGTCATCGTCTGCGGTGAGCCGACCGGATGGCGGTGCGAGGACGACAGTCATCAACGCCAGAACCAAAATGGGTCTGCACATATCACGCTCCTGCTGGGCCATCACCACGTAGGACGGACTTCCAAGTCCGTCCCTTTGAATCGTGTGGATGGCGGTCTGCCTGCTAAGTTCGGTGTTACTGGACGGACTTGGAAGTCCGTCCTACGGGGTTGATCTGTTTCTCCTCACGGCCTGCGTCATTCGCCACCATCCTCAACAATCGAAAAGTCGACCTGCAGGGTGATGCTGACGGTGATGTCCCGCAGGTCGGTCGATGTGAACTGATCGCTGTCGTCCTGCTGTTGCATGTACGGGTTGTAGTAGACCACTTGTTGCTGATTGTTTTTTGGGAGGTTGCCCTCACGAATACCAGTGATCGGTCCGAGTTTGACCTCTGAAATCTCGGCCAGTCGCTCGGCCTGTTTGCGAGCATCGGCAATCGCCTTCTCGTAAGCCTGTGCCTTGAGTTCGTCGACGTTGGTCAGTTTGAATTTGGCGAGCGGCGTACGGGTGTTACCACGTCGATAGCCGTAATTCATGTTGGTCGGCATCGAGCCGATGACGATGCCAGAGTCCTTCCCCGCGTCGACGATCTTGACGAGCGTCTCCAGCAGTTGTTCGGTATCCATGTCTTCCACACCGACGAGCGTGAGCTTAAGTGGCTCCGAGACGGCCAGTTTGCCTGCGGAGTCGCCTTGAGCGGGCATCCCCTGCATGATTGCCTGCATCTGTTGCTGCGTCATGGCAGAGTTCACCGACACGCCTGTTCCCTCAATCGTGAGACCGACGATCTCCAAGGCCTCGATCGCTTCGATGGCACTTTGTCGATTGCCCCGGAACTTAGTGACAGCGTCGCCGGCGAGTTCCGCCTCACCGTTGATAGTGCCCGTCAACTCGACAATGGAGGGCTTGGCGTCGACCTTCCCGACGCCCATCACAGTAATCCCGGACTTCTCCTCCGCCTGAGTCGTCGCGACCAGCCATGTTGCAGACAGGAGGACGCTCAACAGCAAAGTGCGTCTCAGGCGAGATTCAGGTTTCATGATCATGTCCTTCGTTGATGCACAACTTGAGCCGTCGTTGAGGCTGCTGTCTTTGAATTAGCCAGAGGTGTCTTCTGAGATGTCTGATGATTCGGGGGGCTCTGAAGAAGTGGCCGGGTCACTCGTGGCCGCCGGTTGTGTGGTCGTGTCTGTGGAGATGCCATCGGACCAAGGCGGACGGTAGGCAGTCACCGCCATATTGGAGACGCAGACCAATCGGTCCCCCACGACTTCGATCCAGCCACCGTTCGACTCCAGGTCGGCTCCACGGAAGATGGACTTCTTCGTACCATTCTGCTTGTCGAGACAGTAGATCCCTCGATTGGTGAAGATGTAGACCGTGTCCCGGCCGACAATCGCACTGAGCCCGCCCCCCGCAATGGGCAGCCGTCGCGACCATTGCAGCTTCTGCGTCTCTTGGTCGAACGCCATGATCTCGCGTGTGAGAACGTACAATCGCTCCTCGTCTGCTCCAGCAAGGACCGCTTCGACCGCGACCGGTCGCTTCCACAACACTTTGGGGCCGCTGAGGTCGACCGCAAACAACTCGTTGCTGCAGGCCTCTTTGAAATAGGCAACCCCCTGCTCCTCAACAATGGCACCTTGCGAGTGCAGAGCGATCACATCTTCGAGAGGCTCGTTGCCGTACCAGAACATGTTGTTCCCCGATGAACTCGGCGGCCCCTTGAACTTCAGCACCCATTGGATTTCTTTTCCGAGTGAGTCCAAAGCAATGAGGGCTCCGTTGTTCGTCAGGACCAGCACGGCGTCATCCGTCTGCAGAAAGACAGGGACGGGATTCTGTTGCTGATATCGGCGGCT
Organism: Planctomycetaceae bacterium; assembly: GCA_029259815.1. Classification (GTDB taxonomy): domain Bacteria; phylum Planctomycetota; class Planctomycetia; order Planctomycetales; family Planctomycetaceae; genus JAHBXU01. The sequence goes on from JAJDEJ010000022.1 coordinate 19,429, forward strand.
CTTCTGCACCTGCGATGCGGTGCCCAATTCCTTCGACCAGTTCTCCGACCCATCAGACAACTTGAGTGACCGCAATGTGAACTTTGACTCGTTCCGACCATGAGTCGTCACCAGCAAGTTGTCACCGAGTATTAGCGGCTGACCGATGAAGCTCTCGTTCTTGAGAGGCCCAACTGATTCGGACTTCCAACGCTCCTTGCCCGTGTCGAGTTCGTACGCGACCAAACGGAACGGCTCCCGATAGTTGTTCAACCGTTCGGTGTTCAGCGAGATCGCAAGAACGGTGTCGCCTCCAGCGACGACTGCAAATTGTTCGATGTTGGTCTGCGAGTGAGGCATCTGGGCGAACTGACTGTGCAGCTTGTCAAACTTCTCGCTGCGCCACAGGAGCTTGCCGGTCGTCGTGTCGATGGCGAAAACGATCCCGAACCAGTTGCAGATCAGTCTCGACCCCAGCGAAGTGAAAGGCGGCACATACGTCTCGACACCGTTGCGATACCAGTAATTGCTGCGGACCGACTGGTCCATCAATGTCTTGCCTTTGTCGGAGAGATACTGCAATCGCCAGGCAGTCGGCGTCTCCGCCGGGAGACTCCCCGCTGCAATCGTAACGTCGTTGGCTTGCGAGTCCTGTTCGACGACGAGTAAGCCGCTGTCCGACTGAAGGGACTTGAGAAACGTCGCCGGATCAACATCAGTTCCCCCAAGCACGACGGTCTCGCCAGGAAAGCGTTGCTCGATGTCCTTCAGCAAAGCGGCGTACTGCCTGCCCCTGCCCGATCGTAGCAGGGCCATGGCGCGCTTAACCTGGATGCGGAGTTCGCCCAACTCGGTGTTGGGATGATGATCGAGGATGGCTCGCCAGTATCGTTCGGCCCCACGGAAGTCGCCCTGCTCAAAAGCCGCATCGCCCAGCAGATTGGCTGCGTCATCGCCCACTGATGTGAGGAAGTATTCGTCATACACCTGCCTGGCGATCTTGATGTCCGCGACGGGTTCCGCATCGTCGGCATCGATATGACTGAGGAGTTCGCGTGCCTTGGCATCGAAAAAGACTCGGAAGGCCTCTCGACCCTCTGCAGGGAGCTCTGCGACGACTTGCCAGATGCGAGTACGAGCGGGAACAATCATCCCGCCACCCGCTTTGAGCATGCCGACACGCTTCTCCGAGGGGATCTCGCCAATCGCCCGGAACGCCTTCTCCCAATCCTTGCGGGCTGCAAACCGTTCGAAGTCCTTGAACGACGTCGCCATCGAATCGTCAACTTGGACCTGAAAGCCGCCGAGATTCTTCTCGTCCTCATCGCTCGCGTCGCCAACCTGTGCTGCCACGATGACCTGTGCGTGTGCCAATGTCGACAGGCAACCAAAGCTGAACAGAACGTAGACCATCCGGGCAACCACACCCAACAACTCTCGACCTCGGTGGCTGTCCCGTGTGGCTGCTATCATGACTCTCGACCGCTGGAGAAGAGACTGCCTGCCAAGTTGACGGCCGTACGGGCCATTTCTTAGCCGGCTGATGTCAGACGTTCATACTCAATGCTCAACTCATTCGTGGACGGACGCACGTTGTTCGCAGTTGGTTCCACTTCCTTACGACGAACGGCCAATCGTGTTGGAGAAATTTCCGGCTTAACTTGCGACGCATGCTCCCTCGGATCGTTCCCGATTCTTGTGACAGATCATCGGATCAACCGAGTTTGATGCGACATGATCGCTGTGAATCTCAGCCTAGCCCCGTGCCGACGACATGGCAACCGCCGCTGTCGACAGACAGTATTCCGATCTCGAATTTGCTAACATCTGTCAATCACTGCATCATTGGCAGGTCGTTCACAAGACTCAAATCACGCAGATTTTTTTTCATGACCGGACAAATCGATAAGTCGATGCGACATCATTGCTTCCGCCTGTGCATCGTTGTCAGCGGCTGGGTGGCCTGCTGGGCAAATGCTGGGCAGACGTGCTCACGCGCGGGCGACTGGCCGCAAATTCTCGGACCATCACGCAACGGGATCGCTGCAGACGAATCACTCGCGACGTCGTGGGCCGAGTCTGGTCCGGCAACCGTCTGGTCCCGTCCCGTCGGTCAAGGACTGGCAGGTGTCGCGATCCAAAGTGAGATGGGCGTGCTGTTCCATCGACTGGAAGACCGTGAAGTCATCGATGGCTTTGACGTGGCGACGGGCGAGTCGACATGGCAGCAGTCCTATGCGACATCGTTCGTCCCGCAGGTCGGATCGGAGGGCGGACCGCTGTGTGTCCCGACCATCGTCGGTGAACGTGTCGTCACCTTCGGTGCTCAGGGAGTATTGACCTGTGTGAATCTCAAGACCGGCCAGCAAGAGTGGCAGCGACTCACTCATGACGAATTTGAAGCACTCTCCGGGTACTTTGGAGCCGGCAGCAGTCCGCTCGTGCTCGATGACCGAGTCATCGTCAATGTGGGTGGTCACAAGACGCGATCAGGCATCGTTGCCTTCGACCTCCAAACCGGCAAGACGCTGTGGCACGTCACTAATGAGCGGGCCAGTTATGCGGCTCCGGTCGCTGCCACCATCGCAGGTCGCCCCTCAGTGGTCTGCCTCGCTCGCACGAAGTGCCTCGGACTCGATCCGGCCGATGGGGCGATCCGATTTGAATTGCCATTCGGCAAACTGGGCCCGACCGTCAACGCCGCGTTGCCCGTCGTCGACAATGACCGGCTGTTCCTGACCGCAAGTTACGCGATCGGTGCTGTCTCTGCCCGGCTGTCGGCTGAAGGCGCCGAGGAACTCTGGAGACGTCGCGACTCACTCGCCAGCCAGTACACAACCCCCATCATTCACGATGGTGTGATGTACGCCATCGATGGTCGGCAAGACGGTCCGCCCGCAGACCTCGTCTGCCTCGACCCCCGAACGGGCGACCGCGTCTGGGTTGAGAAGGGCTTTGGATACGCCACGTTAATCAACGCGGGTGACCAACTGATCATCGTCAAGACCGACGGCGAGTTGGTGCTGATGAACGCCAACCGTGAACGATTCGACCTTGTCAGCCGACACCGCGTGACCTCCAAGGACATGCGTGCCTTGCCAGCCCTGTCGAATGGGCGCCTCTACGTCCGCGACACCAACAGGCTGTACTGCGTTGACGTTGGTGCGGCGGTCGAATAGATGTTGCGTCCCTCGTGGAACGTCAAAGCTTAATTTTCGGGTGGCGGGGTCAGGAGCGCAGCGGATGGCCCCGGTGTGAGGACGCCGAATGTCAGGGCCATCCCGTTGGTCTGACCCTGCCACCCAACCCGAATTCTTAGTAGTGACGCTCCACTAGCCCTTGAACAAGCGTTCCTGGGTTGTGGTTAATGTGTGTTTATGGCGTGCGTTGGCGAACGGTGGCCGTGGGAGGCCGGGGTTTGATTCGGATTATGATGGGGCATGCTGGTTGACTTTCGGGGGCTGGGCGTTGG
>JAJDEJ010000211.1 GCA_029259815.1 Planctomycetaceae bacterium
AAGCTTCCGCCCCACGCTGGCCCATGCTTCTGCAAATCAACTTCCTGAGCTGTACGACCATCTGCTTGCCGCCATCGCCTCTCCTGAAATCGGTCACCGACCCGACCGCCTCGAACCCCGGCAACGCAAACGCAGACCCAACCCCTACAAACTCATGACCCAACCCCGCCCCACAGCCCGAACCCAAGAACGCAAAAGCCGGTAGAAAATATCCGTGCCATTCGTACCTGACCCCTTCCTCATACTCGATTCAGTTGCTCCGTCGACGTGATGTGGGACGTTGCGTGAACCGTCAGGTCAATCTGTGCCTGCACGTCTCTGATGTCGAACATCTCCGAAGCCGAATGCGCGTACCGGCGGGCGATGCCGATGACCATGGCGGCGATATCTCCGCTCGCTTGTTGTGCCGAGGTGGCATCTGTGATACCCGCGGTGTCGACGATCCATTGATAGGGGATGTCGTGCGCGTCGGCTGTCGCTCGAACGAGTTCTCGGAGCGGACGATGCGTCGAGAGTCCCTTCACCTCGCGAACTTTCAGCAGGACACCCTTGCCGATATCCCAGGGCAACTCGTCCGGTCGCAGGTCGGGTGTGCCCCCGGAGGGGACGGTGTCGAGCACGAACAGGACGTCCGGCTCGACATGCTTGGCCGCGACCTCGGCACCACGCAGGCCGATCTCCTCTTCGACTGCGACCACATAGACGACGGACGCAGCACAGGGTTTGTCCTGTAACCGCTGGGCGATCTCCAAAAGTGCGACAATGCCGGCACGGTTGTCGACACACTTGCCGAAACACCGATGTTCGTTGCGTGTTTGAATGAGTTCACCGACATAGGTGATCGAGGTTCCCGCTTCGATGCCCCATGATGCGGCTTCCTCGTCTGAAGTTGCACCGATATCGATGTACATCTCATCCAGAGGCGGGATCTGCCGCGCCTCTTCAACGGAGAGGATGTGTGCTGGTTTGACACCAACGACTCCCTCAACCGGTTTGCCATCGACGAGGACCCGCACTCGCTGACCGGGGAGCACGGTGTCTGTGGGGTGGCCGAGTTTTGTGAAGCGAAGAAAACCTTCCGCCAGAATTGACGTGACCATGAAGCCGATCTCGTCCGCGTGAGCCGTGATCATCACGCGGGGAGCATTCGCATCGGTGCCGGTTTGATACGCATAGACGTTGCCCCGCAGATCGACCTCGACCCGTTCGCAACACTCCGTCAACTCGTCTCGTGCAGCAAGCAGCACCGGTTCCTCGAAGCCGACAGGGGCGTCGAGTGCGGTGTAGCGGGCGATGCGGTCGCGGATGTTGTTGGACATGGCAGATGGCGATTGGCTTGTGGCGATTGGCTTTCAATCGCTCCCAGCAACAGCGATGTGCCATCAGCCAAAAGCCATCAGCCAACAAAAAACGGACGGCTGACACTTTCGTGAACAGCCGTCCGATGTCCGTTTCAGACGAAAGAGATTCTCTCTCGTTTCGTTTCAGGCTTCAAGGCCCGGGCTGGGGTTCGTTTCCGGAGTGGTCTCTTCCGGTGCAGCCGGTGTCGGTTGTTCCGAAGAACCACCCTCTTGAGGAGCGACCTCACCATGAGGCATGACAGGGCGTGCTGCCTCGTGAGGCACCACGGACGAACCACAGTTGCCGTCAGCACAGTTTGAGCAACCGCCGACCGAACCACAGCAGTTCTGGACGGGCACCATACGGCACACTTCGTATGTCTCGACCGTGGGGACCACTTTGGCCACCATGCGAGTGCAGGTCACCGGCTCCTGTCGACAGACGACTTTGTTGACACGGCGAGTGATCGTGTAGGGCACCTGCTTTTGGACACAATACGGCACCTTGCGAGTGCGTGTCTCGCAGACAGTGCGACAGGTCTGGTAAGGAATGCGGCAGGTCTTCGTCTCACAGACCGTCTTGCAGGTGCGGACTGGCACGCGACAAGTCTTGGTCTCACTCACCCAACGGCAGGTCCGCACGGGCACGTTCGTGACCACTTCCTGAGCGACCATCCGGCAGACCTGATACGGGATCTTCTCCACGATCCGTTCGGGCACCATGCGGCACACTTGGATCGGACAGTTCTGTCGGACGACTTCACGTCGATAGGTTGTGCAAGGCACCTGACACTCGACGACTTGCGGACACCACACGCGACGGCAGGTGGTGATGCCGGGGCATCGGACCATACAGACACGCGGACAACCGCACTGGTCGTGCACGAGTCGCGGCAAGACAGGACCAGGATGGTGAACTGTTTGAGTTTGCCACTGGCCGGTCATCCGACGAACCGTTCGGGTCGTTGTGACAGGACGCATCACGGTGTAGCAGCGTTCTTGATTGATGGTCTCTGTCACTTGACGCATGACGGTGCGACAAACTTCTCGTTCGCGGGTTTCGGTGACAGGTCGGTACACAACATTGCGGCATTCGCGTGTTGACTCCTCCCAGACAGGTCGTTGCACCTGATAGGAGTTCTCGCGATACTGCGTCTCCCAGACGGGGCGCTGGACCTGATAACTCTGCTCGCGGTACGCGGTCTCTGTCACCTGACGCTGGACCTGATACTGCTCCTCACGGCACGCCTGCTCGACGACCGTGCGGTAGCACGTCACGGGCTGCTCTTCGCAAACCGTCTCGTAGACATTGCGATAAGTCGTGTACTGCTGTGGCTCATAACACGTTTTGTAGACGGTGCGTTGGCACGTCTGACGTTCGACACGGCAAGCGGTGTAGCAGGCGGTCGGCTGACAACAGGTCGTGGGACAATTGTTGTAACAGGCAGCCCCGCAGAAGCCGCCGGCAGTGGCGGTGTTCGCTGACAGTGCGATGAGACTCAGCACTGCTCCAAGAAGTGCGGCTCTCATGGTCTCGTTCCTCCAAATCGGTTCATCAGTGGGATGTTCACAGTGGCCTGCAGAATCCGTTCGATCATTCATGCTGCCAGAGTTTCACACTGGCATCAAATGTCTGAAGGAACTATTCCGACTGCTTGCACAGATTCGGTCCGGTTCCGGAAACTGCCCCCCAAGCATAGCGCAGCGAAACTGAAACGCGTGGGTAAAGTGCGATCACTGCGCAAACTCTCACGAAGACATTTCGCCACATGTCGTTACGACCTGATCGCGCGACAGCAGTCATGACGTACTCAACCATCGTGGCGAATCGAGGAAAGATGGGCACTTTCTCAACGACGTTGCACTGAGGCAACATTCAGGGAGCGTCAGCCAAATTGGCAGCGGTTTTTCCCGCCACACTTTCAGTTGTTCGTTTGGCTCTGAGAGTCTGACATTTGCTGGAGCAATGTTTTTGCCTCGATGCGGACCAGAGCATCGTCGTGCTCTGTTGCAATTGGGGACAGTAGCGATGTGAGCTTCTCTTTCTGCGCCGTATCCAACTCATCGCTGAGTTGAGTGAGTGCCTTCAACGTGTTGGTCAACAAGATGGATCCCTCAAACTTCTCCGCATTGACTGTTACAGCATCATCCGAAGTGGAAGAGGGCGACGACTTCGTCTGCGCTTCCCCCGCCTGCTGCAACACGTTTTCAAACACGGGGAGACCTTTCGGTGATCCTCTACGTGCCAGTGCAATCGCCGCGTTAGCCCGTGTCAACTCATCGCTGTGTTCGAGAAGGACTTCTAATCGCTCCTGTGCTGAAGGCAGATCAAACATGCCCAGAGTAAAGGTCGCCAGGTGACGGATCATCTGGTCTGAGTCCCCACTGGCGGCGATGACTCCGGGCACGACCTCAGTGCCATCAAACGTCGCACCTCGCTCATGCATGCGGCTCGCAGTTGTGGCAACGGCAGCGATCGCATTTTTGCGAACATCCCGATCTTCAGCCGGGTCCATCGCCTCGAGCAGCACGGGCATCGTCACGTCGGGCACGTCGATCAGTCCGAGGGTCCTCGTGAGAAACTCCTGCTGCTTGTAATCGTCCTCAGAAGTTGTCCCATGGGCGAGTGAGTCTCGCATCAGTTGTGCCAACTCAATCGCGACGTCACGGTTTTCGGAGAGCCGAATGCCCTCTGCTGTCACATTGGCTTGTAACATCTGAGCCAGACCCAGTGCGCCGCGCCAACGGATGTGTGCGTTGTCGTGCCTCACGTCGGTCAACTGCTTCCGCCAGTCCTGCTCGCCCGATGCCAGCTTGCCAAACAGAAGATACACCCCAATCACGACCGTCACGATCAGTGCGGGGACGAGAAACAGTTGCACAATGAATCCGGCAGACGGAGGCTCGACCGACGGCAGATCTGTCATCTCTGGTGGAGGCATCGCTCCGAACTCGTCCTCCCGCCCAGCGAGCGGGTCAGGGGGCTGTGGATATTCTGAAGAGTCCTGCATAGTGCAGCCTGTGGTATTCGATGGAAGACGTCCACATCGCAGATAGGGCGACAGCGTGGTGGAAGAACGATGTCTGGATTCTCTTTCCCCAGTCTAGGCAGGCAACCACACGCGTCAAGCACGCCGACTGATGATGTGCTCTGGATGCAGACACGAGACGAAAATGAATATCTTTTTCGCGTGATTAAACAAGATCGAGTAGAATGCACGCTCGGATATCAGTTTACGAGGCACCGGAATTCGAACATGTCAGTCCCCATCAGAGTGTGTGTGTCACTGACCGTTGTTGCATTTGCTCTGAATACACAGAGGGCCTCTGCCCAAGGAGTGACGTTGCAGCAACCGGTCGTTCAGCAGTTCGGCGTCGACACGGTCGTCAGTGTGCCCGATCGCGGGAGTGCATTGCTGGGGAGTGTCTCGTCGGCACAGTCATTCGGTGGATCTCGCGGGCCCGCGCTGCCTTCATCGAGACTGTCCCGGTCTGTCAATCATAGCGGTGTGAGAGCACACGTTTTCATCCACGACTTTGAGGCGATGGACAAGGCTGTGCTTTCGGCGGCCGATGGGCAGCGTTCATCGCAACATCGATCAACACTGACGGGCATGGCAGTACATGCCCAGCGGAGTTTGCTTCAGCGGCACGCAGCCGCGCGCCGTTCGTCTCCGGCTCATGCCGCAGAGGGTTCAACGCTCAGACGATTCGGGAGTCGGACCTTGCCGTAACGTTCGCCTTTGGCGTCGTAGAAATAGACGACGTTTTGTTGACTGGCCCAGATGGCGCTTAACTTGACACTTCTCGGTCCCTGCAGATGAAACTGTAGACCGCAGGACGATCCTTGTTTGTTGAGTTCAAACACGCGCGTCTGGAATTGGTTGGCCAGCAGGTTCTCCTGCTCGCATAGAGACGCATGAACAAAGTCCCGCAGTTCTTCGACAGTCGTGATGTGGTCGGGAGTGTCAGGCATACGGTTCGATTCACGGTTCGACAATCAGACAGGTGCAAGAGCGAAGATCGGCATCGCTCACGCCTCACTCCTGTGACCGCCCGCCTCTCGATACGGTCCGCACGACGTCATCGGCCCGATCATTCCGTTTGATCTGTCGACAAGAAGATTTTGTGAAGCCCGTTGTGAGAATCTTTAACGATCGGGTTGAGTATGCAGCCAATGCGACACGAACGGTTTCTGTGACCAATACATTCGTCAAGAGGTGGGAGACCGCGCGAGGTGTCTTCACTCGTCGAGACATCATTGGACGAGAACAATTCAACGGATGTCAAGTGATGAATAGAACGCGGATGGGGCTGATTGACGCAGATTTTGAATCAACGAATGGCGGGAGCATGGACAACTCTTAAACCGACACGATCTCTATTCATTGATCCATGACCCTCTGCCAGATCCGCGTCACCTGTGTTCTATTCCGACCAACGGAATTCCACAGCACGTGAAATGATCAATTCATGAGTCGCACAGATCGGTGTTGGCGGTCCAGGCGGTCTCAATGCGTCATCGCATAGAACAGGATGTTGATCCCCAGCGGGTAGGCCCATTTCTCGGAAAACGCATGGAAGTAGCGTTCGTCGAGGCCTTCGCGTTCCCACCCGTCTCCGACATCCGTGTTGTGGCAGATGATCATCTGCAGACCGCCGTCGTCATCGAAGTAAGCACGGTAGTGAGGCGTCTGTGCGTCGCGTCGTTCATACGTGAGTCCGGTGTGCAGCCACTGGATCGAAGGAATCTGAGGCTTCTCAGTGAGATCATAGACAATGTGAAAGATGGGATGATCCAACGGCAGTTCGACCGGCTCGCGGTCCGGGAAGACTCTCTCGATATCCCGGTAGAAGAACTCCCACTCCCGTTCGCCCCAGAAGTCGTCGACAAACACGAACCCGCCGTTGTCGATGTACCGCCGGAGCGTTTTGACGTCTTCATCGATCAGTCCCAGACCATGACCAGGCTCGATGATGTAGAGAAACGGGTAGTCGAATAACCGCGGGTCATCGAGATCGAGGATGATCGGGTCCGGGTTGACCTTGAGGGAGGTCAGCTGCTGCAGTCGGAAGGAGAAGTTGAGGTCGCTGTCAGGATAGTCGGTCGCCCACTTGCCCCAGCCGGAGTAGTCGTTGTACCGGAGGCGTGCAAACGTAAACACATCCTCCGGGAACTCATCATCCGCCTCCCAGTCCGGCACGCCCGCGCGATCGAACTGGAAGTCCGGTATTCGCGACCGCCGTCGGCGCATGCCCGGATCGAACTGCGCATACGAACTCCCCGAGATGCCGACGAGCAGAAGCACAATCAACAGACGGCGATTCATGATGGTCAGTCACTCAGGAAGGGAGATATCAACCTCGTTCACGGATCATCATCATAGCAAACTCTGTCCCTAGACATTCGTCTGATTCGCGTCATTCGCGGTTGTCTTTCCAACCGTGAATATCACGAATGATGCGAGTGAACTCAGCCAAGGCTGGAGTTGGACCTCACTCTGTGTCTCTTGATTCAGGTTCTGGAGAGAGTGGCTCGTCAGTTTCACTTGGTGTGGAGTCGATGCTTGTGAGAGTTAACAACAGTCGTTGAGCGTCGCGGTAGCGGGGGGCGTCTTCGAGGGCTTGCAGGACATGACGTTTGGCTTGTTCGTCGTCACCGGTTGCTGAGAGATGCCGGGCTAATCCGAAGTGGATCGACGCGGGATCGTTGGGTGACAGATCGAGCAACGATTGGTAGGCCGTGACGGCGGAGGTGTGATCATCCCCCTGCTCTGCCGCGATCACGAGGGCCGCGTGAGGATGAGATGTCAGCGGATTGACGCCGATCAACCGCAATGCGTTGCGTGTGAGTGACTCCCAGTCCTCTCGTTCCTTCGCCAACTCGATGAGTCGCAGAAACGCATCCGTCGTGTTGGCGTCATGGGTCGCGAGGCTTTCAAGTGTCTGCACCTCTGCGTCAGTGTCGCCCTGTTTCCGCTGGAGGGCCGCGAGCTTCACGTATGCGTTGTCGCCAGCGATGTATTTGGGGGCCAACTCGATCAATCGTCGCAACATGTGTTTGGCTTCGTCCCAGCGTTCATTGGCGATCAGCACGTCTGCAAAGATCGACAGCCCACGAAGGTTGCCGGGATGATCGGCGACCCACTCTCGCAGCAGCGGTTCGCTGTCGTCTTCGCTGAGGATGCCCGCCAGATCGGGAGTCGACCAATCGACTCCCGGCGCGAGGGCGTCGGCTTTCTGCCTTGCGAAGTCGATGAACCCCTCCTCTAACGTAGCGATCTCGGCCGTGTGACGGGGGAGTGACTCGTTAATGGGCATCCCGACAGCCAGATCACTCAGCACGGCCTTGAGTGCATCAAAGCCGTAATTGTCGACCACATACTCCACAACCAGTGACGATTCGAAGTACGCGAACTGCACGTCCTCACCGCTCTCGGCATCGAGAAACGCACTGCTTAACTCGCTAATGGGTGTCATGTCTCCGCTGAGAATCTTCTCCCGCCAGCGGGGCGTCATCGATTGTCCCCAGCGGGAGTCTGCGAGACGCTCTTCATAGACGGAGATACCTTCGCTCAGCCAGCGGGGCATCCGATTGCGGGTCAGTTGCAGAGTGACCACATGGCAGAACTCATGCCAAAGCACGGCTTCCCAACTGCTGGGGTTCGCCCCCTGTGACGCCGGACTGTTGGCGGTGATCACCTTGCCGAAACAGACGCCGAGGAATCCGGGAATGCCCGGCATGCCGAACGTCCGCACCTCGAAGTCCGCCGGGTCAGGAAAGATCTCGACCGTCACCGGTTCAGTCAGTTCGAGCCCATACTTCTCACAGAGATGCTGTCTCGCTCGATGCAGGAGGTCCAGGACTCGCTGGCCATACACGCGCGCTTCATGGGCATCCATGCGCAGAATGAACATCTCATCCTCCAGCGTCGTGAACTGCGACATCTCATCACGCAGCGTGACGAGGTTGTACGCCGCCACGTCATACTCGTCGGCGCTGTGAACTTCACCTGCCAACCGCCAACCCTCATCTACTTCACCTAGCCTCAACAGATCCTGCGCGGCTTGTTTTTTCGCAGGCAGATATGTCTCATCAAATTCCAGCGCTCGTCGTTGAGCGGCCAGTCCCTCGCGAAACCGATACTTCTGCGACAACTCGCGTCCGATCACAAAGTCGACCAGCGGGTTCTTGCTCCAACTGGCGAGCGCCGCTTCACGGTGCGTGCATTCGGCCTCGGTCTCATTCTGTAAATGAGCGATGGCTGAGAGATACGCATGAGCCTCATCATGGGCCGAATTGATCTCCAGAACACTTGCGAGTGTCTTTCGAGCCTCGCCATAGTTTTCGGCATCAACCTGTCGGTCGGAAATGAGCAGCAAAGAGGGGATGTGCCGCGGATTAGCATCGAGCGCCAGCTGCAAATGTTCGGCTGACTCCTCAGAATTGCTGCTGCGAATGGCCGCTGCCAGGCCGTAGTGAAAATCCGCATCGTCTGGAAATCGCTCCAGCGCTTCACGAAATGTCGCTGCGGCGAGTTTGAAGTCGTGCTTGTCGAGAGCCAACTGCCCCATCGCTCGCGGCGGAGATTTGCTTCCGCCTGCTGCTTTCCTCGCAGGCTCAAAGAGAGTTTCGAGGACGTCTTTCGGGTCAAAGCCGAGAATCAGAGCCGCCTGACCCAGAACCACGCGGTTCTCCGCGTCGGAATAGCGCCAGGGTGCAGCCTCGGCCTCCTTGAGGATCTCTGCCTGCATGCGATCGACCGCTTCCGGGTCATCCGTGCGTCGAAAAGCCTCTCGGGCCAGCCAACGCAGGCGGATACTGTTCTTGTGCTTACGAAGACCCTCTTCCAACGTCGCTCGGGCCTCTGTCCAGCGCCCCAGCGTCAGTTCCATCTCCGCCTTCAGCACATGCCAGCGGTCATAATAGATGTTGCCTTCCAAAGCGGTCGTCGCCTCCTGCAACGCGTCCTCATACTGCCCCCGCTCAGCCAACCGCTGAGCCTTCGCGAGATCGGCAGCCTGGGCACCTTCCACGATGATCGCCAGGCAAACGATCACAGCGATCGACCTGAAGGTTGCACATCTCTTTGCGAAGTCATTGCGATGCATGACGCAGAGTCCATGGTTTTTGAGACTCTCCATTGTCGGCGACCAGCAGCGGCAGAACAACTCCTTACTCGTCAATTCGCATGGCTCTGGTTGCAAGCGGTGAGTCTGTTCGGACAAGGAGACAAGTCGTCGGTGACAAGAGCACCCCTTCGTTACCTTCGTTACCTTCGTTTCCTTCTGTCCAAAATGGAAGGTGTGATCAAATAAGATTGAAACAGGAAGTAACGAAGGAAACGAAGGGCTCAAGTTTGGGTGAAAAGCGATCTCCGTTCTTTTCACATTCCCACTCGCACGTGTGATCGTCCCAGAGACAATGCACACTCCTTGCCAACTTCCGACGCCGGCACGATGCCAACGGCCGAGAGTTATGGCGACATCACCCATCACCAAGACGATGGTTACGCAATCAGCAATGTCGCCAAAAGGTTGATATTAAACAATTTCCAATTGACCATCGCGACGGAAGGCACTATAAGTCGCGCTGTGTTGAATGAGCGAAGTGGATTGAGTCTGAGGTTCTCATTCGTCACAAGTAGCAAACGGACATGCTCACAGACGTCTCGTATCGGGTGCTGTCGGGACGGAGCAAAAACATCAAGGCACCCAATTTCGTCTCAACAAGGAGCCAACGGATATGGCAGCCAGAACGACGACCCGTAAGACCGCGAAGAAGTCCGCTGCGAAAAAACCGACCACTCGTAAGACGGCCAAAAAGTCGGCCAAGTCACGAACCGGTGCAGCCAAGAAAAAGACCACTGCGAAGAAGGCGACAGCCAAGAAGTCGACCAAGCGGGCGACTGCTTCCAAGTCCGCCAAGAAGCGCAGCGGCGCCACCAAGAAGAAGGCCGCTTCCAGCCGCAAGAAGGCCACCAAGCGGACAACCGCCAAGAAGTCAGCCAAGAAGCGAGTTGCAGCCAAGTCGACTGCCAAGAAGTCGACCGCCAGCAAACGCCCCGCTCGCAAGACGGCCACACGCTCCACCAAGAAGCGTGCCGGAGCCGCCAAGCGGAAGTAGTCAATCGTCGATTCATCGTCAAAGACAGGCAACAGGCTGAGCTTTCCCGCTCGGCCTGTTTGCGTTTGACAGCTTGTCCGTCGACAATCCCCAAGTCTCGTGAGATGACTTGTCATGCCGGAGGCATCCTTGGAACCCAGTCCGTTTCGATTCCTGCGTAATCTCAATCGCAGTCGTGAGATCGCCACCGTGATGTTGAACCACGGCTTCGGTGATCTTCTCGAACGGCTGCACTTGGGGAAATACCTGCAGTGGGGCAAGCGGGTCATTCTTCGGCAGGACACAGACGAACTGCAGGGGGTGACGACCGCCAAACGAATCCGCTTGGCACTTCAGGAACTCGGCCCCAGCTTCATCAAGTTCGGACAGGTCATCAGCACACGACCTGATCTGATCCCGCAGGACATCATTGACGAACTGGCCAATCTGCAAGAGCAGGTCCCTTCGTTCGACTCGGATGTCGCCGTCGCTCAGGTGGAGCACGAACTGCATGGCAGCATTGACACTCTCTTCGTCAGCTTTGACCGGAATCCCGTCGCGGCGGGGTCACTGGCACAGGTGCATCGGGCTGTCACTCACGATGGAACACTGGTGGCGGTCAAGATCCGACGTCCGAATGCCGTTCGAGACATCGAACGTGATCTCGCACTCATGACCGATCTCGCGATCCTGGCTGAGCGACATCTCCCCGAGGCAGCGGTCTTCGATCCGGTCGGCCTGGTGAGGCACTTCTCGCGAACGATCCGTCGCGAACTCAACTTTCGCCGGGAGGGGCAGACGATCGAAGAGTTCCGCAGACTGTTTCACGATGATGCGACGCTGCGCGTGCCGAGAGTCTTCGAGGAACTGACGACGGACGCCGTGCTGACGATGGAGTATCTGGACGGCTGTCGCGCCGATGACTTTGAAGGGATCGCCAACACCAGTGTCTCACGGTCCGCGCTGGCATCGAACGGGGCACATATCTTTCTGAGACAGATCTTTGAATTTGGTGTCTTCCACGGCGATCCGCACCCCGGCAACATGCGAGTGATGCCCGACGGCTCGGTTGGCTTGTTGGACTTCGGCATGGTCGGCGTGCTCGATGACGCCAAACGGGAGCAGCTGATCGACCTGTTCCTCGCCGTCGAGAGACAGGATTCCGCAAGGTGTGTGGAATTGGTCAAGGAGATCGGGCAACCGAGTCGGGGCATCGACGAGTTACTGTTGCGGGCCGACGTCCGCGACTTTGTGGAGAACTACTACGGCGTCTCCCTGGATCAACTCAATGTCGGACGCATGTTGACGGACTTGGTCGCCATCTTGGCGAATCACGGTCTGCGCTGCCCGGCTGATCTCATGTTGCTGATTCGCAGTTTTGTGACGCTGGAGGGACTCGGACGCGAGTTAGATCCCAACTTCAACCTCGCAAACGAAGTCGCTCCTTTTGTCATGAAGATGGTGAAGGAACGCTACAGTCCGCGCCGCATCGTCGACCGATCACTGGATGACCTGAAAACGCTGCTTCAAGCTGCTCACGAACTGCCGCTGCAACTTCGCGACACGCTCAAGAAGCTCAGCCAGGATGACTTGAAGCTCCAATTTGAACACCGGGGCCTCGATCAGTTGATCACCGAATTCGATCGTTCCAGCAACCGAGTCGTCGTCGGACTGGTCACTTCATCGTTGATAGTTGCCTCCGCGTTGATTGTGCGTGCGGGGACTGCTTCGCCCTGGCTGACCATCCCGGTTTTTGTGCTTTCTGGATTGCTGGGCGTGTGGTTGATCTACGGCATCCTCCGCAGCGGTCGACTGTGACGCACCGGCTCATCGAGGGCTGCGGTCAGAACAGAGAGGGCCGCATTCTCAGGACTGTCCGGAAGATCGTTCACACGGACACTTCTCGTTGTACCAGAGCAGACCTCTTGAGACTGAGGTGAGTCGCCGAAATCGAGTGTGATCTCGGCGTCCTCATCCACGATGACGACTTGAGGATCGTGTTCCAACAAGAGTTGATGCAAATTCGACGTTTTGAAGGCTTCAAGATTCTGAAGTGAGATCGGCAGGGGTCTCTGCAAGAGACGTGTCTGCAAAGCGTCGATCGATTCATTCAGACGTGGATGTACGGCTTTTGCAGCAATGTCGACCAGCGGGTCGAGGACGAAGCGTCGATACCACATGTGTGGGTGCGGCACCTTGAGTGGAGGTTCGCGGACGATCGTCTCACCAATAAGCAGCAGATCGAGGTCTAATGGCCGCGGCCCCCAGCGGCTTCCCGACTCACGTCCGACGGACTCTTCCACGGATTTCAGCAAACGCAAAAGTGTTAGCGGGACAAGCTCACACTCCAGAGTGGCAGCCGCGTTGAGAAATGCGTCTCCCGAACAGGGTCCGACCGGCTCCGTGCGATAGACCGGGCTCGCCGCGATCACCGCGACGCCGTCGGACCCATCCAGAAGATCGAGTCCACGATCCATCGTCGCGATCACGTCGCCAACGTTGCCTCCGAGTGCGATGTGGCAGATGGACATGGGGAGGTTCAAATAATCGGTTGAGTCATACACCATCTGCGCGAATTTGTCGCGAGAGGTCAACCCATCGCCCGTCGTAGGAGGGTTTCAGGGAAAGGAGAAAAAGCGGATCGGGCGGATGCGGCGGATCGAGACGGATGACGTCACAGCGACAAAGACTCGACACAATGGATCTCACCGGATGTTTACGAGGACTGATGGTTCTGGCATGAATCCGCACCAATCCGTTTCATCTGCCCGATCTGCTTTTCCCTTCTCTGTCATTCAACGACCAGTCGCTCAAACCCGCTCGAATCGATCTGTGTGATCTTGGTCCCGATCCGAGTGACGATCGATGTTTGCGCGGTCGGTTCGGCCATCGAAAGAGCGGGCAAACCCCGTTTCGCCCCGAGGACACTGACAGCTGAAGCCCACGCGTCGGCGGTCATTCCGTCCTTCGCGATGATGGTCACGCTGCTGTGGGTTGTCAGGCCCAGACCCGTGAGGGGATCCAGAATGTGGGAGTAGCGTGTGCCGTCGATCTCGACGAACTGAGCCGCATCGCCGGAGGTCGCGACGGCGCAGTTGCTGAGCTTGAGAAACCGTGTCGCGGCGCCGTCAGGCGAGTCGAGTGGTGCGATGCCGATCAGCCAATGTTCTTTGCCTGGTGGAGGAGCCCCTGCGACGATGTCACCACCGGCGTCGATCAAGGCCCGCTCGATGCCCTGCTCGTGCAAGACGCGAAGCGCTTCGTCCGCGGCGAACCCCTTGGCAATCCCTCCCAGGTCGAGACGGAGACCGTTCCGTTGGAAGGTCACTGTCTGAGTCTCCGGGTCGAGTGACACATGGTGATAACCGACTCGCTGCCTGGCATCGGTCAACTCGGACTCTGTCGGGAGTGTCGCGGTCCGTCGTGACCTCCGCCACAGGTCCATCAGCGGGCCGACCGTGACGTCGAAGGCACCCTCCGATTGCCGGGAGACACGCTCTGCGGTTGCCAGGACAGTGAACAATTCCTCGCTCACCTTGACGGGTTCACCGATGACGGCCTGTTTGCAGAGCTGCGAGAGTTCACTGTCCGGATCGTAGTGACTCAGCAGGCGATCGAGCTGCTTGAAGCGGGCGTAAGCGGCCTGTGTCGCTTGATTTGCCGTTGGTTCATCAGCCGCGTATACTGTGATACGGACGGGGATTGCCATGCGGATTTGAAGAAACTCAAACCGCTGAAGTGGTTCCCCTTCGGTCGATGAATGCTCGCTGCCGTCCGCCTGTCGAACGGTTAATACGGCGAGCATCACCCCCAGAACCGCCATGGATATGCGGTACGACACTGTTCCCTCCCACCCGTTGATGGCCTCAACATCAGTTGACCTTCCACTCCTCAGCCTACGCGTTTGGCAACCCATGTCGCAAGAACGTTTCACTCTCCCGTTGACGGTTGTCTTCATACTGCTGATGGCTGCGTCGCTCTCTGGTGGTGAGCCGGACCCCAAAGATCCGTACCTCCGCGATCCCGACAGCATCGCCTCCACCGAAGCGGAGATGAAGCCGTACACGCAGCGACTGCGGGATACAGAGATTGAGTTCGAGATGCTGCCGATTCCCGGTGGCACCTATCAGATGGGCAGTCCGGCTGACGAGGAAAATCGTGAGGACGATGAAGGGCCGGTCCACCCGGTCAAGATCGACCCGTTCTGGATGGGGAAGTGCGAAGTCACATGGGACGAGTACGACACCTACCGGGCGAATCTCGATATTCAGCGCCGTAGCCTGGCTGGCCGCTCATCGGACGAAGTTGACAAACTGGCAGATGCGGTCACACGTCCGACGACCGAGTACACCGACATGACGTTCGGCAGCGGTCACGACGGCTACCCGGCCATCTGCATGACCCAACTTGGGGGGAAGATGTACTGTGCCTGGCTGACCGAGAAGACGGGCCAATACTATCGACTGCCGACAGAGGCGGAGTGGGAATATGCTTGCCGTGCCGGAACCACAACCGCGTACTCCTTTGGCGATGACCCCGACAAGATCGACGAGTACGCGTGGTATTATGGAAATGTTGATGAAGACCGGCAGGTGAATTACCAGAAGGTCGGCCTCAAGAAGCCCAATCCTTGGGGCCTGCACGACATGCACGGCAACGTCATGGAATGGTGCCTCGATCAATATGATGCAGAGGCTTACAAAGCATTCGATCCCAAGACGGCTGCCGTCTTTCCGTTGGTCGTGCCGACCGAGTTGTACCCTCGCGTGGTTCGCGGCGGTTCGTGGTTTGACGATCCAGAGGCCTTGCGGAGTGCAAATCGTGAACACTCCGACCCGACGTGGAAGATCCAGGACCCTCAACTCCCCCAGAGCATGTGGTACCATACCGACGCCGATTTCGTCGGCTTCCGTGTGATCCGCCCGCTCACACCGCCGAGCGAAGAAGAGATCAAGAAGCTCGTGCTGTATCCCGACATTCCCGACGAACTGCGAAAAGACTAAGAGCGGGGAAGGGGTCAGGCACCATTTCGTCGGTAGCGTCCTCGAAGACTGGACAATGAAACGATACGAAATGGTGCCTGACCCCGTTCAACCCGAGAATTGGAATTACTGAGTTCAGCGACAATTTCATCACATCAAAAATGCCCATCCCCCGACTGGAGCGACCCATGTCCGACGCGTCCCGCCGTGATTTCTTGAAGTCATCCTCTGCCGCTGCCCTCAGTGCGGGACTCGTCGGCAGTTTGTCGAATCGAGCTTATGCCGCCGTCGACGACACCATCAAAGTCGGACTGGTCGGATGTGGTGGACGCGGAACAGGGGCAGCCGCTCAAACACTTTCGGCTCCCGGCAACGTCAAACTCGTCGCCGTGGCTGATGCCTTCAAGGATCAAATTCCGCGGACGCTCGAACAGGTCACCAAGGCGACCGAAGGTGACGAGACGGCCATGGTTGACGTCCCGGAGGAACGGCAGTTTTCGGGTTTCGACAGTTACAAGCAGGTACTTGAGCAGGACATCGACCTCGTGGTTTTTGCAACACCACCGGGGTTCCGTCCGATCCACTTCGCAGCTGCCGTCGAGTCGGGGAAGCACGTGTTCATGGAGAAGCCGGTCGCCGTCGATGGGCCGGGTGTGCGTCAGGTGCTCGAAGCGGCTCAGAAGGCAAAGGACCAGAACCTCAAGGTCGGCGTTGGACTCCAGCGTCGCCACTTGAGCACCTACAACGATGTCATCTCACGGATACACGATGGAGCCATCGGCGACATCATCGCGATGCGCGTCTACTGGAACGGCGGCGGTGTCTGGGAACCACGCAAGACACGGGAGGAGGTCGCGACCGAGATGGAGTACCAAATGCGGAACTGGTACTACTACAACTGGCTCTGCGGCGATCACATCACCGAGCAGCACATTCACAACCTCGATGTCGGTTGTTGGGTCAAGAATGCTTACCCGGTCAAAGCTCAGGGGATGGGCGGAAGGGAAGTCCGCAAGGACAAGCGATATGGCGAAATCTTCGACCATCATGCTGTCGAGTACACGTTTGAGGACGGTACGAAAATGTTCAGCCAGTGTCGTCACATCCGCAACTGCTGGAATAGCGTGACCGAACACGCTCACGGCACGAAGGGCTTTGCAGACCTCGTCGACAGTCGGCGAATCAGGATGTCCGGTTACGATGGCTCAGGTGAGTACACTGCCAACAAACTGAAGGGAGAAGACCCCTATCAGACCGAGCACAATGACCTGCACGCCGCCATTCGAGCGGACGCAGCGTACAATGAAGCCGAGTACGGAGCTCACAGCTCGCTCGTCTCGATCCTCGGTCGCATGAGCACCTATTCTGGCAAGGAGATTACCTGGGAGCAGGCACTGAACTCCGAGAAGAGCATCATGCCCGAAGAGTTCGCCTGGGACGCATTGCCACCGACAACCCCCAACGAAAACGGCGAATATCCCGTGCCGGTTCCAGGCGTGACTAAAGTCGTCTGACTTCGACTCATCACGATCAACCGAAACAGCCCGTCTCTCATTAGAGGCGGGCTGATTTCGTTGATGGACTGTTTCCCAAGCCGATGGTTCAGCCGTCGAACGATCACACGAGTTGACCGACCAATCAATCGTCGGCCTCAATCAGACGGTCGACGAAGTCTTCCGTCAGCCCCGCTGCCAATCTGGCCTCCCGCTGGAAGACCTCTCCCTGTGCCTTGCTCGGCCGCAAGGGCCAATGCAAATGGGCCGTAAACGTCTCCCACTCGTCAGCTCCCTCGGGTTTCAACTTTCGCAGCCATTCGATGCCAAAGGCCACATGTCCGATCTCGTCGCGGTGGATGACTCGCATGAGTGAGGCACTCCGCTCATCACCCGCAGCGGCGAAGGCATCTGCGAACTCCAACGTATGGTCGAGATTGGCGCCCTCAAACACGAGCGGCAGACCGGCGATGTAGTCCAACACATTCGTGAAAGACATGGCCTTCTTCCAGATGTAGCAATTCACCAGTAAGTCGCCAAAGGAAAGCCCGAGCATCGCGGCACGTTCGATGTGCATTCGAGTGTGACGTTGCTCATCGGCCATCACCGTGACCATCCCGCGACGAAACTCCTCTGGGGCCTCAGGAAAGGCGAGCAACGTCCAAGCCATCACTTCCAGAGCCTGCAGCTCATGGTTGGCCATGATGTGATGAGCGACCGCACGTTTCGCAGGATCCTCGAACGCCCCGAAGGCGGGCATGGTGGGCGCAGTGCGTCGTGCTGCAAATTGTAAGTTCGCCGGTCGCACGGGTTCGACATGCCGCTCTGCAGGGCCGGGGTGATCATCAGTGATGGGAGTGTCGATCGCCTCCAGCTTGAGTGACAAATCGTCGCTCAACAACACACGTTCCGCAAACGCTCGAATTTCCATCGGTGCCGATTCCTATTCAGATGCCCAAGTGGGTTGTACCGGTGAGACGGATGCTGCGACAAGTCGACTGTTGCCAAAACGCCACATGAATTGCGATGCGTGTGGCGGCGCGGCAACACGAAGCGCCCCTGACATCGGAGTCGAAAGAATTCCGAATGTGCGAAGTCACACTCGACAAACACATTGCGTCACAACGTCTCGGAACCTTGGCGCTTCGGTATCGCGTTTGTTCAGAAGAAAGCATGCACAATCGCGCATGTTCCCCTGATCGGGGTGAGTCACAAGACAAGCGATCAGACGCTCAAGTGAAGAGGTCACCTATGACGCCCCGTCCCGTTGTTGCAGTCGTCAGCGAAGATGATTCCCTCATCCAGCAACTCTTCTCCGAACTGGGAGAAGCCTACGAACTGATTGCCCGCGCCGGATCGCGGGAGATGCAGGAGGTGATGCGAGGCGTGACTCCAAACGTCTTGCTTGTCGATGCCCGATCAGTCAGTGATGGGGGCCATTCGCTCGATCAATTCCTGGCGACATCCGTTGAGCATGCAGACAATCTCACGTGCTTGATGCTCTGCCTCGGCGATTGCCCGGAGCCACTCGAACGACGCATCGCCTGTTCGCAGATCGAGCGCATCGACGCGACCGAGGATGCCACTGTGATTGCTCAGCGAATCAGGGAGAGCGAAACGGTTCCCTCGTCACTAGCGAGCGATCCACTGGCCACGACAAGATTCGACAACGATGACGCATTTGCTGAGGTCGTACTGGAAGGCGTCACAAGGCGGTTCGAGACCAACTCGGTTCAGTTGAAGAAGATGCTCGAGGATTTGGCGGTCGCAGCCGAGCATGACGTCACGATCTTGCTCGTCGGTGAAACGGGTTCTGGAAAGACATTTCTCTCCCGATTGATTCATGAAGCGTCGCCTCGCCGAAACGAACCATTCTTGCATGTCGCCTGTGGTGCACTCCCCCGGGAACTCATCGAGAGCGAACTGTTTGGACATGAGAAGGGTTCATTCACAAGTGCTCATGCCAGCAAGGACGGCAAATTCGTCGCCGCCCGTCGCGGAACCGTACTTCTGGACGAAATCGACGTCTTGGGGCCAGAGCAGCAAGTGAAACTGCTGCGAGTCATTGAGACGGGCGAGTTTGAACCGGTCGGGTCGAACGAGACGCAGCGATCACAGGCACGGCTGGTCGTCGCGAGCAATCTCGATCTGCAGCCACTCGTCGATCAGGGCCGGTTCCGTCCAGACTTGTACTACCGGCTCAACATGCTCAAGTTTGAGATTCCGCCTCTGCGTCGAAGACGTATGGACATTGTTCCGATGGCCAAACAGTTCCTTCGCAAGTTTCAACAGAAGCACGGCATCCAGATCGCTCGCATCGATGACAGCCTGCTTGAGGCTCTCGTCAACTATCCGTGGCCGGGGAATGTCCGTGAGCTCGAGAATGTCATCCAGCGGGCCGTGATCTACTGTCGTGACGGCGTGTTGACAGCGAAGCAACTTCCCTCACACATCGTCAGCGGTGCTGCCGGTCCGACAAACGACCCGTCAGTCAGACTCGAAGGACATTCCCCCAACGGGTCGCAATCTCTGAATCGCCAGATTGCTCTCACAGAGCAAGAGATCATTGAGCAAACTCTGTTTCAGAATAACTACAGCAAAACCAAAACAGCCAAGTCGCTCGGAATCAGCCGGGTCACGCTCTACAACAAGATGAAAAAGTATGAAAGGCCCA
Organism: Planctomycetaceae bacterium; assembly: GCA_029259815.1. GTDB lineage: Bacteria > Planctomycetota > Planctomycetia > Planctomycetales > Planctomycetaceae > JAHBXU01. The sequence continues at coordinate 19,596 of JAJDEJ010000211.1, forward strand.
AGTGACATGTTCCCGTAATGCACTATCAATAAACAAGATGCGTCACTGGCAGTGATTGTGAGAGGGGCGGGAAAGTCGAATCGACCGAACTGGGGTGTTCCGATAGAATCCGGTCCCACTCGTTGCGTCCACTTTCCCCATTTCATCACTGCAACGGAACAATCCGCTTGTTCCCGCGGGCTCCCTTAAGTCGTTCGGCGACTCTGATGAATTCCAGGTTTGCTGTGCTCATCCTGCTGACGACGATCTGCGTCGGATGCGGATCGACCAACTCGCGGACGGCGACCGAGCAATTGCTCGCGTCGGATGCCGTCGATGCGGCTATTGCGCAGATCGACTTTCGACCGCTGGCGAACCAAACGGTCTATCTCGATACCGAGTATCTCAAGAACTACAAGGGCATCGGCTTCGTTAATGCGGAGTACATTGTCAGTTCGCTGCGGCAGCAGATTGTCACAGCCGGATGTCTCCTACAGGACACGAAGGACGAGGCCGACTTTGTTATTGAGGGCCGCGTCGGAGCATTGGGCACCGACAGTCACGATATCGTTTACGGTCTGCCCGCCAACAATATCCTGAGCACGGCCGCCAATCTGGCTCCCAACGTCCCATCTGTCCCGACCATTCCTGAGATTGCCCTGGCGAAAAAGAAGGACGAACTGTCCGCTGCGAAGCTGGCCATCTTCGCCTACCACCGGGAAACAAAGCGACGCGTCTGGCAGTCAGGCATCTCGCTGGCCCGCAGCACGGCCAAGGATACCTGGTTCTTCGGTGCCGGCCCGTTCCAGAGCGGCACAGTCTACGACGGTGTTAAGTTCGCAGGGTCCGAATTGGACTTGAAACCTGGCGAAGATGAGGATCCGACGCGAGTGAAGCTGTCAAACTTCCGCCAGTCGGCGGTTTTCAATCCAGCGTCAGCATTCGCGGAACCGCCGATCATCGCAGAGGAGCAACCCGCCAGCACAGGCGACGACGTCGTCCCCGCGTCGGCAGAAGTTGATTCAGTAGGCAGGTGAGCAACGAAAGTCATCATCACGCTCCACCGTGATGACACTGACGCTCATACGGCTGCGAGCATGTTGAGAATCTGCTCTTCAGCCGCTCATCACGCAGAGCGACGTGGGATCAAAAACTGTCCGACGGATGTACGCGTTCGTTTCTAGTGCGTCGCCGCTTTAATCGTAGCGGTAGCCGCAGTGGCTGAGGTAGTTCTGGCACTCGGTTTCGGTGAGGAGATCGAGGACCCGGCCGTACAGGCTCCAGAGTTTGTCTGTCGTTCGTTCGGCACCATCGCGGAGCAGCTTTTTGAACTTGCTGAACGCCAGTTCGATTGGGTTCAGGTCGGGCGAGTACGGCGGCAGATCGCGGACGCATGCGCCGACGGATTCGA